>DATJQV010000044.1 GCA_035505375.1 bacterium
GCCGGGATGATGAACCGGCCGGTCCGACTCCGTTCGCAGGAGTCCGTTGTGCGACTGGCCGAGCGCGGTATCCGGGCCTCGGGCTGGGAGGAAGTTTCGCTGCTCTCGCTCTCCGCCCTCGACTACCCTGACCTACCCGGACTGGTGACGAAGCTCAATTCGCGCCTGAAGGAACGCCGGGTCTCGATTTCACTCCCGTCGACCCGCGGCGAGGACTTTTCGAGCGAGCTTGCCCTGAGCCTGCAGGAGGTGAAGAAGGCCGGTCTGACGTTCGCGCCGGAGACCGCGTCCGAGAAGCTGCGCGGGTTCGTGAACAAGAACATCTCGGAGCTGCGCATCCTCGAATCGGTCCGCAACGCGCTCGATGCCGGCTGGAACGGCGTGAAGCTCTATTTCATGGTCGGGCTGCCGGGCGAGACCGACGCCGACGTGGATGGCATCGGCCGGTTCGTCATGGAGATCGGCCGACTCTGCAAGGGACGGCCGGTGCGGTTCAACCTGAGCCCGTTCGTGCCCAAGCCGCATACGCCGCTGCAGTGGGCGCCGTTCGCGGACGTGGCCGAGACCCAGGCCAAGATTAACCGGGTCCGAGACGCTATTACACGCCGGAACGTGAAGGCGAAGTGGGCGAACCCGGAGTGTTCGTACGTCGAAGCGCTGCTCGCGCGCGGGGACGAGAAGCTGGGCCCGGTTATCGAGAAGGTCTACCGCGAGGGTGGCGTGTTCCAGGAATGGACCGAGTTCTTCAAGTTCTCGCTGTGGGTCGAAAGCGCGAAGGCGCTGGGTATCGACCCCAGGGACTATCACCGGGAACGCCGGACCGATGAGCAACTGCCCTGGGAATTCATCAACGTCGGAGTCAGCCGGGAATTCCTCGCCCGCGAGTACGAGAAGGCAAAGGCGGGCGAGATGACGCCGGACTGCGCGGCGGGGGCGTGCACCAACTGCGGGGCGTGCGAGGGACATGACCGAAACTCTCCTGGAGTTACGGATCGTGTCCCGATCCCGACGGAGAAGGCCGAGCCGGACTACGGGCGAAGGCCGAGGCCGGTGCAGAGCTTCCAGGAACTCCGCACCCGCTTCCGCATCAAGTACGCCGTCGAGGAACCGTATCAATTCGCGGCGCACCTGGACCGGGTCCGCGCATTCTATCGCTCGCTGCGAAGGAGCGAACTGCCGATTGCCTACACCAAGGGATTCGCACCGAAGCCGATGCTGTCTTTCGGCCCGCCGCTGCCGGTCGGACTGATATCGAGCGGTGAATACCTCGACGTGTACACCGCCTACCACTACACCGGTAACATCGTGCGTGACCTGGGCACGTTCCTGCCCAAAGGCCTGCGCATCGCCGCGGCCAAGCCGATTGCCCGGGAAAACCCTTCGCTGGGCCGGATCATCAATCTGGCCCGCTACGACGTAACTTTGCCCAAGGCGTTCGACGGCGACTTTGCCGCTTTGGTCGAACGCGCAAAAGGCCTGACCGGAGTCAGAGACATGCTGCCGGGCGCAGGACATGAGGGACTAGGGACTAGGGACCAGGGACTAGGGTACGAATTCCGGACCCAAGCCCCTAATCCCCGACCCCTGGCCCCCGGCTCGATCGTCCTTGACCTCGGGATTGAAGCCGGCATCAAGCTCTTCGACGCCCTGGCCGGGATATTCAAGATAAGTGACACTGAAGCCCGGTGCCTCATGATACGGCGCCGGGACTGTCTGGTTGCGCAGAATGGCCGCATCCGGACACCAATGGAAGATTAGCGAGGGCAGGATTCTAGGATTCCAGGGGTCTAGGATTCCAGTGTCCGGACACTCGAATCCTAGAATCCTCAACTCCTTGACCCCTGTCCGTGCACGGAGGATTGATTGATGAAGGTTAAGACGAAGATTGTCCTGACCGGCAATGAGTGGGAGACGCGGGTCGCCATCATTGAGAACGACCAGTTGGTCGAGTTTTACATCGAACGAGCGGAAAGCCAGGCTCTGGTCGGGCGCATTTACAAAGGCCGCGTGGAGAATGTCGTCAAAGGTCTGCGCGGCGCGTTCGTCAACATCGGGCTGAGGAAGAACGGCTTCCTGCCGCTGGTTGAAATACCCGAATTCGACGAACTCGGTGATGAAGAGGGCGCCCCGGGTGGGGCCAAGCCGGAACCCCGGACCATCACGCTGCGTGAGAACGAAGAAATTCTGGTGCAGATCGTCAAGGACGCATTTGCCGAAAAGGGCGCGCGCCTGACTTCGTTCGTATCAATTCCCGGACGTAACCTGGTCTATTTCCCCAACGCCCAGCGCGTCGGCATCTCGCGCCGCATCGGCGAGCGCCGGGAGCGCAGCCGACTGCGCGAAGCGGCGCGCCGGTTCAAGTCGCCGCACGCCGGGCTCATCCTGCGAACGGCGGCCCTGGAGGCGAACAACGAAGAACTGGCCGGTGAATTCCGGGCGCTTGAGGCCACCTGGAACGAAGTCTGCCGCAAGGCCGAGACTGCCCGGTCTCCCTCCCTCCTCTACGAAGAGCCGCAAATCGGTGTCAAGCTCGTGCGCGACCTCATGGGTCCCAACGTCGAGAAGATGATCGTCGACTCCGAGGACCGCTATCGGGAAATCCTGGACTACATGGGCCGCGTGGCCCCGCACCTGAAACGGAAGGTGGAGCTCTACAGCGGCGAAGTGCCGCTGCTCGAGCAGACCGGGGTGGAAGCCGAACTCGAACGCATCTTCCAGAAGCGCATCTGGCTCAAGTCAGGCGGGTTCATCACCGTCGACCAGACCGAGGCGATGGTGGCAATCGACGTGAACACGGGACGGTCAGCCAAGGAAGAGGACCCGGAGAAGCTGATACTCGCCACGAACCTCGAAGCCGCGGCTGAAATCGCCCGCCAGATAAGACTGCGTGACCTTGCCGGCCTCCTGGTCCTCGATTTCATCGACATGGAGGACTCCAGGAACACCGAAAAGGTAATTGCCGAGCTGAAGCTCCAGCTATCCAACGACCGGGCCAAAGCTGACTTCTCGCGAATGAGCCAGTTCGGCCTGCTGGAAATGACGCGCGAGCGCACCCGGCCGGGCATGATGTACTCCATGCAGGAAACCTGCCCGACCTGTAAGGGCTCGGGCCGGGTCCGTTCGCGTTCCGAGATTGCCATGAAGATTGAGCGGGCGATTGTCTCCAAGCTGCCCAAGCTGCGCGGTCGTAAGCTCAGGATTGTTGCTGCCCCGGCGCTCCACGATTTCCTGACCACGGACTGGTACGACCGGCTGAGTGAGTTCGCCAAGCGCTACGAGCTCGCGATTGACGTGAAGATCGACTACCAGCTCCAGCCGACCGACTTCAAACTGCTGACCGAAGCGCTGTAGCTACCAGCCGATAAGATAAGGAAGTCCCGAGCTCTCCGAGCCCGGGACTTCCAGCATTTTGGTTCGACTCGAAAGCCCGCTGACGATCCGCACGCTCGACTTCGGCACACGCAGAGCCTTCGCTACGGCCTTCACGACCGCTTCGTTGGCCTTGCGTTCCTGAGCCCGGGCCGTCACTGAAACGAGCAGGGAGCCGTCCGGCTCCCTGCTCACTCTCTCAACGTGCGCGCCCGGTTTGACGCGAACCCGAAGCTTCAAGGGAAGAAGGGATAGAGGGACAAAGGGATAGAGCCGGTTCTGTTCTTCACTCGATCCCTTGATCCCTTTCTTGCTCGATCCCTATCCTACGGGCTTGAACCCGTCCTTGTACCGGTCGAGCAGCTCGGCCCGCTTGCCTGCGTTCCAGCTCGAAACCCGCGAGAAGTAGCCGGTCACACGGGTGATGAAGTCGACGTCGGTCTTGCCGCAGAACGGGCAAACGTCGTTCAAGCCGCGGCTGGTCCGCTTGCAGTTCTTGCAGCTCGTAAACTCGGGCGAGAACGCGACCTGGGCGTTGCGCGTGTGGTGATAGGTCTTGAGCACGAAGTTGGCAATCGCCTCTTTGGGCGGCCGTGCGTCAGCCAGCCAGACGTGGGTCAGGGCGCCGGCCTCAATCATGTCGTGGAACTTGCCCTCGCGGTATACCCGGTCGATTGGGTCAATCGGGTGGCCGACGTTCAAGTAGGTCGAGTTGGTGTAGTAGGCCGAGTCTTCCTCGATGTTGCCTTTGACGGTCTGCAGGGCACTGTCCCGGTAGTGGCCAAGGTCAAGCCGGGCCATCCGGTACGCGGTTGATTCGGCCGGCGTCTGTTCGAGCACGAACCGCATCTTGTGCTCAGCCGAGAGGCGGCGGCACTCGAGGTTCAGGAAAGCCATCACCTTGAGCCCGAACCGGAATGCGGCGTCGTCTTCGTGCAGCTCGCGGCCGAGATGGTACTGGACGAGTTCGTTCAGGCCCAGTATGCCGACGAGGTAGGTCACCCGCTTCATCCGCAGGTATTCCTCGCCGTCCTGCTTCATAGTCAGCAGCGCAAGCGGCCCGTCGTCCTTGAGCGCGAGCAGCTTCTCAATGAACGCCTTCTTCTGGACGTGCGCCTTGACCGCGAGTTCGAGGTCGCGGCGCAGACGCTCGAACAGCTTCTGGTCGTTGTGGTTCGCGACGTACGCCGCGCGCGGCAGGTTCAACGTGACGTTCTGCAGAGCGCAGTAGCGCATCTTCCACGGGGTCTGCGCGTCGCATATGTCCGACTTCTCGAGCTTGAACGACAGGCGGCAGCACTCGCTGATCTTCGCGGTGTTGCCCCGGTCGAAGACGAAATAGGTGTTCCCCTTCTCCGCGGCCACATCTGATATGTGCCACAGATAGTCCTGCCAACCCGGGGTGTTGAAGAACCGGTCGGTCATGTGCACAAGCGGCTTCGGGAAGAAGAACGGCCGACCCTTGGCGTCGCCGTCCTTGTACACGTCGAATATCGCCCAGACGAACCGCTGCGCCTCCTTCATGTAGCTGCCGTACTTCCGGCCGGTGTACTCGCCGCCCGGGCCGATGGCCTCGACGTTCTCGAAGTGCGCCGGCACTTCCCAGTACAGGTTGATATCCGAGAAGATGGCCTGTCCGCCGCGCGCCACGTTCTGCTGCGAGTATTCGAATATCAGCATCTGGGCGAGCTGGTGCAGGTCGTGGTCGTTCATCCCCTCGGTAAACGGCGCGAAGAACAGGTTGACGGCGTCCCAGCCGATCGCGCCCGCGAAGTGGCCCTGCAGCGCGGCCGAGAACTTCACCATGTGCGCGAGCAGGGTCTCCGGGTGCTTGGCCGGGTGCGCCATCGACAGCGCGTTGGGCAGCGACAGCCCGAATTTCTTCACGTACTCGAGCGACTGGCCGGAGCAGTAGGGCCGGTTCACGAACCCAAGGTCATGGAGGTGGATGTCGCCGCGGGTGTGCGCGTCGGCCACGTCTTGGTCAAAGACCATTGATAGCGCGAACTGCTTGAGCGTCCACTCGGCGATGGTCATGTTCGTCGCCTCGGGGTTGTGCGGCACGTTGGCGTTCTCGCGGTTCTTGAACAGCATCATCCGCTCGACATCGTACGCCGGTACGCCCAGCCGCGCGTGGCGCTTGTAGTGCTCGATCCGGCCGCGCTCGACCAACTTCGAGTTCACAAGCTCACGAATCAACGCCGATGTCACCTCTTTGACACCGGAATTGATGACGATTCCCTCGACCTCGAGTGCGATCTTGTCGGCCTCGGCCGCATCGAGATTCGTTTCTCGGACCAGCGCCCGCGAAATCCGGTTCCGGTCCCAGCCCGCGATTGTCTCGCCCGTCGTCTGCACAAACAGGGCGAGGTCAGTCGCTTCCTTCTTGCCGGCCAGCGCCTTCTTGATGCCTTCACGGTTGGTCCCGCGGCGTTGCCGGGCGCGCTTCTCGCGGTAGAGAATGAACGACTTCGCGGTACGCGCGTGACCGTTCTCTATCAGCACCTTCTCGACTGCGTCCTGTATCTCTTCCACCTTGGGCACATGGTCGCCGCGCAACTCGCGCAGGTACGTGCAGACCTTGTGCGACAGCTCCTCGGCCAGGTCCCGGTCCTCGCCGCCGACCGAATGCGCGGCCCGGAAGATAGCACTCCTGATCTTGCTCAGGTCGAACTCGACCTTCTCACCGGACCGCTTCTCGACGTGGCGGAAGTACGCAACCACCGGCTCCGCCTGCTTCACCGCCTCCTGCACCTGACCTGCATTCACTTCCACTTCTGGCACTCTTCCTCCTCTGGGTTCTGCTCTAACTCTCTCCGCCACCGCACGCAAACACGCAGCCCCGTACTCGGGAGGATAGAACGCCTGCCACAGCATCGCCTGCCCCGAACCTGACTGATTGCGCGTGTCCGTGCTTCATCGTTTGAGATTCTTCAATTCCTCGACAAAATGCTCTGGGCTGTCAAACTGACGATAGACCGACGCGAAGCGCACGTAGGCGACCGGATCAAGGGCGGAAAGACGCTCCAGCACCAGTTCGCCCAGTTCGTGAGACGGCACCTCGAGACGGTAGTCCTCACCCAGTTTGGCCTCCACCGCATCCACCAGCTTATCCATGTCCTCGCGGCCGATCGGGCGCTTACGACAGGCCAGCACCACGCCGGCCAACAGCTTACCACGGTCGTAGGGCTCCCGACTTCCGTTGCGTTTGATGACCATCAGCGGCGTTCTCTCCACATACTCGTAGGTCGTGAAGCGCTTGCCGCATTTGGAGCATTCCCGCCTCCTGCGAACGGCCGCACCGTCACGCGAGGGCCGCGAATCAAGCACTCGGTCATCGTCATCGTCGCAAAAGGGACACTTCATATAGTGTAATCGCGGAATACTACCACACAATAGCTAGTAGTCAATATCTGCCAATACAATACCCATGATTCAGCAAGTTACTGCAATCTGGTCACTTGCAGAATCGAACTTGATAGCGCCCAGCCCTCGCCTCTGTCGTCAGCCTTCGCCCCACCAGCAAGAAAGTTGGTGTCAAGTCCCAATCACCGGCCATTCATCCACATCGTTATCCACATGTTACGAACAGGTTTTCCCACGTCTGCCAGCGCGTATGTGGTCGTATCCCGAGACCGTTACAGGCAGAGTCCTGCCATCCCGGGTTATCCACAAACCGTCGCCGGCCTGGATAGTACCAATCCGCGTGACTTTGACACCCCTGACGCTGTCCGGCACTTCGCTCCGGCACGTGAAAAGCAGTTCGTAGTCCTCTCCGGCTCCCAGCACGAAATCGATAGGGTCGAACCCGCGTCCAGCGCAGAATCTCTTCGTGGCCGGCAGCATTGGCAGGGTATTTGCCTCAAGTACGATCCTCATGCCGCTCATCTCGCAGATGTGTCTTGCGTCGGTCGCAAGGCCATCCGAAGTGTCGATCAGACCGTGGATGGACGACCTGAGCGTTCGCATCGCCGCCAGTCGCGGCAGCGGCCTCAGGTGGCGGGCAACGAGGGGCAGGCGCCAGTCACTCTTCGCCAGCCGCCTTGCGCCGGTCGGTACTAGCGCCTCTTCGGTGCGTTTCTCGACGCAGTCCGCCAGAACCATGCGGCCCGCCTCCGCGCTTCCCAAGTGCCCGGTGACGTAGAGCCCGTCCCCCGCTCTTGCGCCTGATCTGAGCTTCGGTCTTCGCGCCCTTCCGGTCACTGTCAGCGCGAGAAGCAGTCGGTCTACAACTATGATATCGCCACCTGCCACCTCGCACCCCATCGCTCGGCAGACACCATCGATACCGGAGTACAACTGACGCACCTGTGCCTCCATGCTCGGCGGCTGCGCCGCCGGTCGGCCGCGCGGCAAACGTCGCGGCCGTGCGAGCGGCAAGGCGAGAGCGACGAATACCGCCTCCGGCTCCGCTGCCATCGCCACGACATCCGAAATCGCCCCGCATGCGCAACGCTCGCCGACCTGGCGCAAGGTCATATAGGAAAGATCGAAGTGGACGCCATCAGCATAGGCATCGGTCGTCACAACGACCCCGCCCCGCAACAGAGCCGCATCATCGCCGATGCCGATTTGCACTCTGCCACGGCTCCCTGCAGTCCGTCGGATTACGCGGATGAGCCCGTCCTCTGATGGTATGTGATGGGGCATGTTTGTATTGTCTCAGCTTACGCCGCGCCCGGCCCAAGTCAACGGGACGCTGCGGCGGGATGGGCTTATGGACCTTTCTCCCTCGTTTGGTCGCCTCATACTCTGGCTTCCTTGACTCCCCCTCCTTTTTGGCCATACTGACGCGTTGACCATCACTGAGTTCCAGCGACTCATCCGTGAAATCTACTTGGACAAGGACAGCCGGCGCGGCAGGGATGGCACGTTCCGCTGGCTGGTCGAAGAGACCGGCGAACTCGCCCGCGCCATGCGCAAGGGCGACCGCCCCAATCTCGAAGAGGAGTTCGCCGACGTCTTCGCCTGGCTGTCAAGCCTGGCAACGCTCGAGGGCGTCGATCTTGAGGCTGCCTGCGCCAAGTACTCAAGAGGCTGTCCAAAATGCCACGCCACACCGTGCAGGTGCCAAGAGGTAGTGGTCTAGTGATCCAGTGCCGAATCTTGCATTTGTCATTCGTCATTTCCTCTAAGGAGGCTCCCAACGTATGATTCCCTTTCTCATCCTGCTGCTGGCAGCACCCCTAACCGCACCGCCGGCGGACACAACCGCGCCTCCTCCAGTTCAGCACCTTGCTCCGCCGGGCAGGGTGAAGGCGTCTGACACTCCCAACGACGCCGGCAAGTCAATCACCCTCAGTTGGAGCGCGGGCGCGGGCGCGGCTCCCGAAGCCTGGCTGGTCGAGCGAACCGGACCGGGCGGCGCCAAGGTCATCGCGACCAACAAGCCCGGCGAGACCGGCTACGTTGACGAAGAGGTCAAGGATCGAATTCCATACACCTACCGCGTCGCCGCGGTCGCGGGAGCGGACACGGTCTGGTCGAACCCGACCCCGCCCGTCGCCAGCTCGCCCCAGCTCTTCAACACCAATCGCATCAACATCCTCATCGCGATGGTCGTCTTCTTCGTGCTGGTCATCTACTTCATCGAGACGGCCCGAAAGGGAAAGAACCTGTTTGTCCGCCGCATCGCCGGCCTTGACGCGGTCGAAGAGGCGGTCGGGCGCGCGACCGAGATGGGCAGACCGATTATCTATGTGCCGGGTCTGGGTGGCGTCTCCGACATCGCCACGATTGCCTCGCTCAACATCCTCGGCGAGGTGGCCAAGAAGGTCGCCCAGTACGACTCGGCCCTGCTCGTGCCCAACCGTGACCCGATTGTCTACACCGTAGCTCGCGAAATGGTGAAGGAGTCTTACGCCAAGGCGGGGCGTCCGGACGCGTTCAAGCAGGACTCGGTCTTCTTCGTCACCGACCAGCAGTTCGCTTATGCCGCGGCAGTGGACGGCCTGATGGTCCGTGAGAAGCCGGCGACGAACTTCTTCCTCGGCATGTTCTGGGCCGAATCCCTGATTCTGGCCGAGACCGGCGCGCAGACCGGGGCAATCCAAATTGCCGGAACCGACCAGGTATTCCAGTTGCCGTTCTTCATCACCGCCTGCGATTACACCCTCATCGGCGAGGAGCTCTACGCCGCCTCGGCCTACCTGTCGCGTGAACCCCTGCTCTTAGGTTCGCTCAAGGCCCAGGACTACGGCAAGCTCATAATCCTAGCGGTAGTAGTCATCGGTTCGGTGATGCTGCTGCTGTCCAAGACCCCGGCGCTGGCCCTCTTCAGCCGCATCCTCGGGTTCTTCAGCGTAAGTTAGGAGGCGAAGATGAAACGCAACATTCCGCTTGCCATCTGTCTCATCATGGGCATTGTGATGATGATTCAGTTCTTCGTCCCGCACCCCGTCTCGGTCGGGTTCTACGACCTGACGACCAAGTGGATCCGCATCATCTCCGCCTTCGCGCTCGTCCTCGGCACCGGCAGCCTCGTCATGTACCACATTGACAGACTCCAGCGCAAGCGCCAGGGCTGGTTCTACTCCATCGTAACGCTAACGGCCGCGGCCGCGACCACGGTTATCGGCCTCGGCTGGGGCATCAAGCCCGGCTCGGTCTTCCAGGACATCATCTTCCAGAGCATCCTGGTGCCGCTCAACGCCTCGATGTTTGCCATCCTCGCGTTCTACATGGCATCCGCCGCGTACCGGGCATTCCGCGCCCGCACCAGGGAGGCGGCACTGCTCCTCATCGCGGCTTTCATCGTCATGCTGGGCATGGTGCCCATCGGCAACACCATCTGGCACAAGCTGCCCGACATCGCCGAGTGGATACTATCGGTGCCCAACATGGCGGCTAAGCGCGCCATTCTTTTCGGCGTCGCGCTGGGCGGCATCGCCACGTCGCTCAAGATCATCCTCGGGATTGAGCGCGGCTGGCTGGGAGGAGGCAAGTCATGAAGTTCTTCCAGTCACTGCTCAAGATCGACCGCAGGATCATCTACATCGTCATGGGCGTGCTGGTGATGCTGCCGCTGGTGAAGCCGCTCGGTCTCGGGGTCACGTCCGGGCCGCGGGCGCGCGCGATCTTTGACGCTATCGACTCCCTGCCGGCGGGCAAGACCGTGCTCGTAGCGGTCGACTTCGACCCGGCGTCGATGCCCGAGCTCTACCCGATGCTCGTCGCCGTAATGCGCCACGCCTTCGCCAAGGACCTCAAGGTGCTGCTCTGCGGCCTTTGGGTGACAGGTTCGGGCCTGGCCGACCAGGCGGTACAGACCATCCCCAAGGAGTACAACAAGGTCTATGGCAAGGACGTCGTCTACCTCGGCTGGAAGACCGGCGTTGACGCCGTCATCCTCGGGATGGGTGAGAACATCAAGAGTGTCTACCCGGTCGATTACTACGGCCACAAGCTCGATTCGCTGCCGATGATGCAGGAAGTCCAGCGCCTGCGCGACATCCCGATCGCATTCGCGATATCCGCCGGCACTCCCGGTTACCAGGACTGGCTCCTTTACGCCCAGGCCCGCTACGGCATGCGGGTCGGGGCCGGCGTCACCGCGGTTTCGGCAGCCGACGCCTATCCGTACCTTCAGTCCGGTCAGCTCACCGGACTGCTCGCGGGCATGAAGGGCGCGGCCGAATACGAAGTGCTCGTGCAGAAGAATGGCTACTCCAAGGCTTACATGCCCGCAGTTGCGGCCATGGATTCACAGTCCCTGGCCCACGTCGTCATCCTGCTCCTGGTAGTCATCGGCAATGTCGCCTACTTCGCGACCCGCAAGAGGAGGTCATAATGCACCCTTCCCACAGCATCCTGACCTGGCTGGCCGCGCTACTGACCATCGGCATCTTCTCCTTCCTGTGGCGCGACAACCCGGTCTACAAGTTCTGTGAGCATCTCTTCGTGGGCGTGTCGGTCGGCTACTCGATTGCGCTCACGTGGTACACGTCGGTCTATCCCGACCTCTTCACCCCGCTGTTCCTGAAACCGCTCTCACAGGTCTCTATCGGCAACAAGCTTTTGTTCTTGATCCCGCTCGTGCTCGGCCTCTGTTACTTCGCCCGCTTCATCCCGCGCGTCTCGTGGCTCATTCGCTTCCCCATCGCCTTCGGCCTCGGCTGGGGCTCGGGCGTCGCGATACCGGCGTTCTTCCAGACAAACATCATCAAGCAGATGCAGGGGACATTCCTGACCCCGGGCATCTTCGCCCGCTGGGACGTCTTCGCGTGGGCACTTATCACCTTCATCGGAGTCGTCTGCACCGTCTTATACTTCTTCTTCTCCCGCGAGCACAAGGGCGCTCTGCGCCTCGCCTCCGAGGTCGGCGTCGTCTACCTGATGGTCGGGTTCGGCGCGTCGTTCGGCTACACGGTGATGGCGCGTATGTCCCTACTCATCGGTCGTTTCCAGTTTGTCCTGCGCGACTGGCTGGGTGTGATTCACTAGACGTGTCGAGACTCTTTCTGATCCTTGTCGCAGCCGTGGCGATTGCCTGGGCAACACAGCAGTCAGGTCGCGTGATTCCTGACTCGGAATACGGTGGGTCCCGCGGCCCTATCCAACTGAACGGCCCGGCTGATAACATCGAGAACCTGCCCAGCGATTCACGGCTCTACGACGACATCGACCTGCTCAAGACGTCGGGCCTCATACGCACGATGCCATCGACCAGCAGACCATGGACCCGCGGGGAGTGTGCCAGACTGGTGGATGAGGCGCTTGGCAAAAGCCGGACCGTCCGGCTCGCGCCTGGACAACGAGCTGCCCTCAAGCGTCTCGAGTTCGAGTTCGGATGGGAACTCCACAGATCAGTCGCCAGGCGCTCGTCAATCAACATCCCGGTTCCTGACACGCCGGGTGACACGGCACGCTGCAACCTCTTTTCCCGCCTGGCTGCGACCCGGGACCGGCAAGGACTGTCGGGTGCGGTGGTTCTGGACAATCGCCCTTCAGACAAGTTCTGCTTCTATGAACGCGGTGAACTGACCTTCTATCACCCGAACATACCTGGAGAATCCCTGTCGTATGACTCGGCAGGCGTGCACCTTCCTGGCAAGCGCGTGCTGCCGTGGCGCAATATCGCCACTTTCGACGCGGAACTCGCCTATCTGGCCATCAAGCTGCCGTGGGTCCGGCTCGAACTGGGCCGGGACGATTTCGTGTGGGGTCCGGGCTACACCGGCTCGGTCATGCTCAACAACACCGCGCCCGCACTCGACCACGTCCAACTCTGCGCCTCGTACCGGAACTTCAAGTTCCTGAGTCTCAACTCCTTCCTGTCGCGGTGGGGAACCACGCCTCGCTTCCTCTCGGCGCAGCGTGTGGAGGTATCGCTGCTCAACCATGTGACGCTCGGCGGCGCGATGATGGTCGTGTCTTCGTGGGACAGCCTGCAGCCAACCCAGCTTGGCGGGCTCATCAACCCGCTGATACCGGTGTACCTGTCCGAATCCAACTCAGCCGACTGGGCCAACCTGCTGATGGGCTGCGACGCCGTGGCCTACCTGCCGCGGACCAAGGTCTACGGGCAGCTCTTCCTGGACAACTACGAATTCAACACTCTGAAGCTCGCCCCTGACGCCTACGGAGCGCAGGCCGGTGCCTACTGGGCGCCCAACCTGCCGGTCGAGGCGCGGATCGAATACACCCGCATCACTGCGTTTACCTACTACCACCGCGTTCACTCCATCATGTACGAGAACTACCTGACCCCGCTGGGCCATTCGCTCGGACCGGACGCGGACCAGCTCTGTGCCACCTTCAATGTCGTGCCCAACGGCTGGCTGAAGATTCTCATCGGGGGCGACTACACCCGACGCGGCTACCACAACCGCGGCGACTACCTGCGGAAGAGCTACAAGGATCCTCAAGACACACTCTACCTGCGCCAGCACGACGAGTTTCCGACCCGAGGATGGGACACGCTGGCAGACACAGTGACTGAAGAGGTGGACAAGACCATTCGATTCAGCCCCGGGATCGAGGTCCAGGCGCTCCGTGACCTGTTTGTCTCGCTAACGGTGGGGCTGTGGCACAGCCAGAACTACCAGGGCGCGATCGGCCTCAAGAAGGACGGCGTCGACCTGGCCCTCAAGGTCGAGTACCGGTACTGAGGACAGGGGCTAGGGATTAGGGGCTGGGGGTTGGGGACTGACTTGGACCCGACCGATAACCGCCTCGATGGCTTGAACTGAGACTGCCCCGACGCGGACAACTCGCGACGGCTCGCAGGTGACGTCCAGCACCGTGGAGGGGACGTCCTCGCCGCATGACCCGGAGTCCAGTGCTACGTCCACCTGTCCGAGCACTGCCGGGCTGACGTCAACGAACCGGCTCGTCGCCGGCTCGCCATGCAGGTTGGCACTCGTGCCGGCGATGGGCGCACCGAGTTCCTCGATCAGGTCGCGCGCGACCGGATGCCCAACCATCCTGATACCAATCGTCCGGCCTTGACTGATGGCGACCGGCGGCACCTTATCCGTGGCTCGGAATATCAGCGCCAGCGGACCGGGCCAGAAACGGCTGATGAGGGGCTGTGCCCAGTTCGGGACCTCGGCCACGTACTCGAGCATCTGGACGGGCGAAGCGCAGTGCGCCATCAGCGGCTGCGAGTAGTCCCTGCCCTTGATGAAAAAGACACGCTCAATCGCTGACGCGTTTCTGATGTCGGCGCCGATGCCATAGACGGTCTCCGTCGGGAAGACGGCCACGCCGCCCGCGCGCAGTATCCCCACCGCCTGCTGGATTGACTCAGGTGAATATGAAGGCGGTTCCGCCTTCAGGATGCAATGGTGAAGAGTGAATTCAGAATAGTGAAAACGACCAGAGCTTTCACCATTCACCATTCTCAATTCTCTCTTTCCTGACGATGTCAGGACGGCAGGCCGGGCTCGATTGCGGCGATCCGGAACGGCTGGCCATCCATCTCGATGGTGTCGCCGACCTTGCGGCCGAGCAGGATCTGGGCGAAGGGCGAAAGATAGGATATCACGCCGTGGTCGGGGTCGGCGTCCCACGGACCGAGAATCGAGTACTCCGTCACTGTTCCGGCGCCGTTGTCGAACCGCACGCGGCTGCCGACCGAGATCTCCGATGTATCTACGTCCGCCTTGCCCACCGTCCTTGCCCGGGCGATCTCCTCGCGCAGCCGCTTGGCCTTGACCATCAGCCGTCCCTGCTTCTCCTTCGCGGCCTTGTACTCGTAATTCTCGCTCAGGTCGCCGTGTGCCCGCGCCCTTGCAATCTCGTCCGCGACCTTCGGTATCTCCTTCTCGGATAGCTGGCGCAACTCGTGCTTCGCCTTCTCCAGACCCTGGGCGGTCGTGTAGACCACCTTGTCGTCATTCTCCCGGCTGAGGCTCGGGAACTTGGAGGCGACCAGCTGGTTGATTTCGTGCGCGATATAGCCGTCGAGAATCCGCGCCCGCCCGACCCTGCCCAACAGACGCTCCGCCTCGGCCTCGCTCATCTGGGCAACGGCCGACTGCACCAACCGGTATTCGGCATCGACCAGGGTGCCGCGGAACTTGGCCCAATGCGGCTTGTACCCGGCTGACTCGAGCAGGTCGAGGATACGCGTGACAATCTCCTTCGGCTCGCCGACACGCAGCCGCTCATGGTGCTCGACCAGCCAGAGAAACGCGTCCGGTTCCTGTCGGTACCCGGTCAGGATCTTCTCCAGCAACGCCCGCCACTGCCGAGGGTTCTTTGCGGAAAGCTCCTTCTCGACGATCGCCCGGGCGCGTCCGTCCTTCCCGGTCGAGAAGACGGCGCCGAACAGCTCCTGCCAGTCATCGGTGCGGGTTTCAAGCAAGGTCTCGAGGAAGCGCCTGCGTTCGGGGAAAGTCGCGAGATTCGAATAGGCATCCAGCACGCCGGCGCGGTCCAGCCCGGCCAGTGCCCCGGCATCGACCTCGCGCTTCAGCCGCCTGGCGGCCTTGGCCGGCTCGCTTACCGGAACCTTTGCCGGTGTGTCCTCCCATTGGAAAGTCCGCGACGGCACGGTTCGGGTGACGATATGCGGGTCCTTGGACAACTCGCGACGCGCCTTCGTCCAGAACCCATCCCACGCGTCGCCGGTCACGACCTGCGCCAGGCCGTCCTGCAAGTCGCGGACCGACATCGGCCTGCCCGCGTCCCGGAGCAGCATCGCTACCACCTGTCCGGACCGGGACCCGACCAGTTCAAGCAACTTGGTGCGGTCGCGGTCGAGCAACGCGTAGAACCCGTCCGGCTTGCACACCCTGAGCGCACGCTGGGCGGCGCCAAGGTCCCACACCAGTTCGGCCCCCTGGTCGAAATCGACCGTCACCTTGTCGAGCAGCAGGTCCAGCTTCTTCACGCGGCCCGGGCCGCGGTCGCTGTCCAGCACTCGGGTCCCGGGCAGGAACGCAAGGTACCGGTCGAGCCTGGGCAGCGCTTCCTTCAGAGACTGCCCGTAGCCGAGTCCGGACTTGTGCAGCAATTGCTCAATCTCCGGCACTTTCGAGTAAAGGCGCTGCACGCAGGCGGCGATGTTGCGAGCCAGAGTCGCGTCGTCAGCCGACACTGCCGCCTGCCGGCGCAGAATCACGAGTTCGTCCGCGTGCCGCTTATGCTCGCGCAGCGAATCGGCCGTCAGCTGCAGCATCAGCGCCGTCGTCTCGCGCGGGACCTGCCGGTCGGTCAGGTTCAGAAGCTCCAGCAGTTGCTCGTGAGGTACGCCTGCCTCGACCATCTCCATCCAGGTCGCCTCCATGTCTTCGTACTGCTTTTGCCAGAACTGGGTCCGGAAACGCTTGATCAACTCTTCCATGTACGCATGTAGCATAGAACGGGACTAGACCAAGTCAAGGAACGGGGCGAGACCCTGAATCCGACATTGGAGCCACCAAGACCGGAAGAGAAAGTCCAAAACCCGAAATCCTCACTGTCCGATGATGCCAATGGCGATTGAATGCCGGCAAAGCCAGACGTCCGAATTGGCCGGTCTTCTTCATTCGAGCTTCATTCGGAATTCGTGCTTCGAGCTTCGTAATTCGCGTTCGTGTACCTGGCCCTGGGCCTGTCCGCCAATGCCCTGAACTACGGCCTCGTGCCGACTGTCGAGTACTGGACGAGTGAGAACTTCGGGGTGTCGGCCAGCTTCAGCTGGTTCTACTACGGGTCGCTGATCGGGCTGCGCGGCACCTACCTGCTTGACAACCAGATTCACATACTCGACATGCCGGCTCGTCCTTATGTCGGAGTCGGCCTCGGCTTCCTGACCTACAACCCGCTCGTGGACTACGACAGGTATTCCACCGGCGGCGCCGAGATATTCGGCGGGGTGTTCCAGCCGCTGACCGACCAAATCTCCGTGAGGGCAGAACTTGAGGCTTCCTCATTCGGTTTCATGAACCGGACCGGGTATCACAGCTACAGCCCGCCATCAATCGGCGTCGGCATATTCTACCACTTCGGCCACTAGAGCGGCCGAGGAAACGGCTGAGCCTTCGGGTCCAGGCAAGACCCGGACCCGGCAGCATCAGCCCGCTCGGAAGAACGAGCGAAGTCGAGCCGAACAGCCCGGCGAGGAAACGCAAGGCCCATCAGGGCCGGATCCTGCTTTCCCCGGCTCTCGCCGTGTCGCTGACCTTGAACTGACGGATAACACATGCTTGACTTCGCGACGGGCATCGCTAAATTCCTGATGTGCTTCAAGTTCCATGATGCATCAAGGGACTTGAGGTCAGCAGTCAAGTAACGACCGATACACAGGAGGTACGTACCATGAAGCGTCTGGTAATGACGACGGTTCTGGCCGCTCTCTGCGTAACCATGATGACCGGCTGCGGCGCGATCATCGCCATGGGCGGCGGCGGCACGCTGTACCAGGACACCAAGACCCCGCTGAGCCAAGTCAGCTACTGGGGCCCGTCCACGAGCACGGCGGCGAAGAAGGGCGAAGCCTCATTCACATCAATCCTTGGCATCATCGCCACCGGCGATGCGAGCCTCAAGGAAGCGATGGAAAGCGGCGGTATCACTAAGGTCCACCACATCGACCAGGAAGTCACAAGCATCCTGGGCATCATCTCGACCTACAAGATCATCGTCTACGGCGAGTAGTTCGCCCGACTAACTATGGACGGAGCAGGGCTCGGCCCTGCTCCGTTCTGTTTGACTGGGCCGCTGCAGGGAATACGATTTCAGACTGAATGGAACCTGCGGCTTGTACGGAACCGTCCAAGAGGTTAACCCGAAGACTTAAGGAGGAGAAGTGCCCGCTAAGTACTCAGCAACAGAAGTAATGGAAATGGCAGTAGATACGGAGAAGGCCGGCGAGCTGTTTTACAGGTCAATGGTGGCGCAGTCAAAGGACGAGAACCTGAGGGGACTGTTTTCCCTCCTGGCAGAACAGGAGAAGAGACACATCAGCGTGTTCGTGGACATCGCCAAGACAATCAAGGTCGAGCCGAGTGAAATGCCGGCCAACTGGGAAGAGGTCTCACTCTACCTCAGGGCCGCCACCGAATCTCGCTACTTCTTCGGCAAAGACAAGGCACTCAGCGCGGCTCGGAGCGCGCAGACTGCGGAACAGGCGGTCAACACCGCTTTGGCTTTCGAGAAGGAAACGCTCCTGTTCTACCTTGAGGTCTCAGACATGGTGCCTGCCGTCAACCGGCCCGCGGTTGAGGCGCTTCTTCGCGAGGAACGGGCTCATATTCGCCGGCTGACCGGATTCCAGCACTCGGGCAAGGTATGACTCCGACCGCGACTTCTGCCGCGCTGGCAACGGCAACCGAGGCCGAGAAACAGAGCCTGCGCGCATATCTAAGACTCGCCTGGGAGACCCGTGACCCTTCAGGCAAGCAGATGTTCATCCGCCTTGCGACCGACGAATTCGAGCACATGCGCCTGCTTGAAACCTGGCAGATTGAAAAGGAGCCGCCGGTCGCGGTCGCGCCATCGGCCATCGAACGCCTCGTCCCGAAGCTATCGGATAAATCTCTGCAAATCAGGGGTGCTAGAGGCCAGCATCAACTCTCCGCGCTCGAAGCCGCTCTCGACCTTGAACGTTCAGCTCAGAGCTTCTACGAAGAACAGGCCCGGCAGGCCGAGCCCGGCCCGACCCGCGACACCTTCACGCGTCTCGCCGCGATGGAAGCGGCCCACTTTGCCCTTATCCAGGCCGAAATCGACAACATCCGGCAGGACGGATTCTGGTTCGGCCTGCCCGAGTTCACCCTGGAATCAGAAAGATAAAGGCAGCCCCCAGAGCCGGAACCTCCGACTTCTCACGTCTGGCTTCCGGCCTCTGACCTCACCTGTCCGCATGAGTTCGTCGCCGATACGTCCGCCATGCTTCGTGACCAAGTGTTGAAAGTCCGGCGTCCGGACTTCCGACTTCTCGCCTACGGCCTCTGACTTCGCCTCAGCCTCGGCTTCCTCTCCCCTTCTCCCCGAGAAAGCTAGGGCAGGAGCACGTCCGTGCCTCCAGCCGCAAGCCGTCGGTCGCTACTGACTTCCGCATAAGCAATGTAACACTCCGCCCCCTCCCTTCCCTTCCCTCCCCCTTGAGGGGGAGGGAAGGGTGAGGGTGGAAGCGCGCCATTTCTTGCGCGAAGCTCAATGGCTGTAAGCCGTCCTACTCCGTCACGTTTATCAGCACGAACCGCAGGTGCTTGAGGATGTCCTCGTCCAGCTTGCGCGCCTTCCACTTGGCGATGATGGCGTCGGTCTCGTTCTTCAACACAGCGCCACCATAGGTGTTCGACTTCTTCCATATCTCGCGGCAGTAATTGAGATAGGCCACGTACAAAGGCGAAGGCACACCGGTCGGGTCAATCGCCTCCTTAGCCTTGAGCTCGAACACGCTGAGCGCGGTCTGCTTGTCCGCGTGACGCGCAAGTGACTGCTTGCGCATGTCCTCGTTGGTCTTCTTCACCCGCTCCGGGTCGGTCTTGATCTCATACGCCGCAAGGCGGTCGACATTACTGCGGAATCTACCTGGCATGATACTCCTTTCGCACTATCCCTGCTGGCCGCAGCCGTGCCCAAATTCGCCCCGGCGCGGCTATCAGCGACCATCGGTCACTGCCATCGATAATAGCTGGCCATCAGCAACATGGCAAGTCGAAGAGTGAGGCAATACTACGATAGCTACTAGCGGAGCTACGATGACCGCTAGAATTGCTCATAGACCAGGTGCTAGGTATTGACTTACGCCCGATGGTTCCTGCCCCGGGCCTAGCCCCCAGCCACCCGGAGGTATGTCCTAGAGGCGTACTACAGCAATGGTGATACTACATACTCCCCAGCCTATGTCCGCTCGTATGGACCATACTATCCTGATTTCTACCGCCAGTAATACCGAATGGCGGATGACATATTGTATCCCTTGGTGTACCGGATGGTCTAGTGCTGAAGAGTAATCTCTTGAATCTTGCGGAACGATTGTGCTTGCGCAAAGTCTCCCCTACTACCGGAAGTGGCTAGCGCACAATGACTTGGAGCAAGTTGCTGACCAAGACGGCCGGCAATGCATGCCGCAATCGGCGCACTTTGACCGAGTGCTACCACGATGGCCAGTCGCGCGCCGCGCCGGGAACAAGACGTCTCCTGACTCACCGCGTCACGGACGCTGCAAACCTGGGCTTCACAGGGATGCCTGACCACTGCAGATTCGGGTTCTCTCGCAATCCAGGCATAACACAAGGCTGCCCGCATTCGCGAGCAGCCTCGAAGGGACATTACCGCACTGTCCGACAGGGACCGCTCCGGTCAATCCGCCTCAGCGGATTCGGATCGTGTCCCGAGCCTGATGCTATTCGGTCAGGACGACCTTGCTGACGCTGGACGCTTGATGCCTCACGCTCGACGCCTGACGCACGAAGTAGACCCCGGGTGCCAGCGCCCGCACGTAGTTCGAGCCGGGCCGCAGGTCCAGCACCTTCCGACCCGTGGTATTCAGCAGCTCCGCCCTGTATCCCGTCTTCGGCCTACTGTCTACTCCTAGCTGCAGCACCCCGCGCACGATGGTCGGCGACGGCTTGTGGCTTGAAGCTTGAGGCCCGGGACTCTCTTCAATTCCGTCACCATAGAACTGGTATACCTTCAACCCGTCAGCCCCATTCGCCAAGTAGGTGAACCCGCCGGCGACGGTCACGCCGGGAGCCCCGCCGTAGAAACCTGCGTAGTAGCCGGCTTCGACCGGATGCGCCGGGTCAGCGACGGAAATGACCTCTAGTCCCAGAGGCGATAGAGCGGTGTAGACGTAGTTGCCAACGGCGCAAGCTTCATTAGGGACGCCATTCAGTATGCAGCCGCCGCCCACTAACGCCGGATGGGCAGAGTCGGCCACAGAGACGACCCACAACCACCCATTGAGCTGCATGTCATCCAGAACGTAGGCATACTCGCCATTGACGGCCACGCCAACGGCAGTGCCCGTGCTCTCGCAACGCCCGACCTCGACCGGATGCGCCGGGTCGGCGACTGAAATGACCCGCAGGCCGGAATCAGCGTCCGCAAGATAGGCGAGGTTTCCGACTATCGTCACGCCCGAGGCAGCCCCGGTCGTTTCGCAGTGTCCGACCTCGACCGGATGCGCCGGGTCGGCAATCGAGACGACCCGTAACCCGTCAGTGTCATCCGCAACGTAGGCATAGTTCCCGCTGACCGCCACGCCGTTGCTGTAGCCCGGCATCGCGAGGTGCCCGACCTCGGCCGGATGGGCAGGGTCGGCGACAGAGATAACGAACAGCCCATCCACCATGTCAGAGAGGAAAGCATAGTTCCCTTCTACGACCACGCCGTTGCCCTCGGAACCGGAGGGCTCACTGTGCAACCACTGTCCAACTTGTATCGGATGAGCCGGGTCGGCAACCGAGACGACCCGAAGCTCGACAGTATCACCAGTGCAGGCGAGATACGCGTAATCGCCGCTGACCGCTACTCCCCAGACAATGTTCGGGGCGATCAAATGTGCGACGAGCCGGACATTGAGCGAGTCGGCGGCCCCAGCCGTACCGACCAGCAGCAGGGGCGCAACCAAGAACGCGAGTACAGATGGTCTTTTCAAGTTACCTCCTCATGTCCATGAGCCGGATTGCTAATGACGAATTCCCAATTCCTAATCAAGCCCGAATGCACCAATGACCAACCGGCTCTTGGGCCTTGGGCATTTCCTGATTGATTAGTCATTAGGACTTAGGAATTAGGCCTTTCCTCATCGTATGACTGATAGCTTGCCAACCTTGCTCGACTTGCCGTCAGCCGAGACTACCAGATACACGTAGATGCCGCTGGCCACCTTGGCGTCC
Organism: bacterium; assembly: GCA_035505375.1. Lineage (NCBI taxonomy): Bacteria > bacterium. The sequence goes on from DATJQV010000044.1 coordinate 21,651, forward strand.
CATTTGAGCTGGCCGTCACCTGACTCGGTCGCGCTCCAGACCGATTGTCCTGAGGCGTCGTAGACGATGACTCTCGCGCCTGCACTGAGGCCCTGGAAGTGGATGGCGTCGTGCTCCGGGTTCTGATTTGGCTTGAATGGTATCGGCGCTACCCGGAGCGAGTCAAGGTTCTGCCGCGGCTGCGGGCCACGCACTACAAGGAAGAAGCTGTCCCGCACCTGATAGCCGAGCGTGTCCAGGGCGCTGACTACAATCCATCCCGAGTGGCTGCCGAGCGCCTCACCGACCGGGATGACCAGCGCCAGCGTGCACTTCACGGCCTGTCCGACAGCGAGGGATTCCGGCAGATTTAGGACATAGATGCTGTCTGCCGTTCCTGCCTGTGTGTGCACCTTGGCGCTCTTGGCGGCCTTGGCGGTTCCCATCCTCATCTCGACCTTGACCTCTCTCAGCGGTGACCGGCTCGGCCCATCTGTCGTGTCCGGGTTGTACGCACTGCTGGTGTTGGCCAGCATGAACTCGGCCTTGGCGTAGGGATGATAGACCGGCCCGGCCGGCTGGGTATGCAGGTTCATGGTGTCATGCGCCACGCCCAGCGAGTCCTTGTCTACATCGAGGTCACCGAGGACTCCCACAACCCTTTTCACGACCGCCTGCACCGTCTCGGCTACCGGGTAGTGCACCGAGTCAAGGCCCGTGATGACTATCGATCCCGCGTAGTCACCGACAGCCAGGCTTTCCGGCATGTGCACAGCCAAAGTGCAGACCACCGCCTGCCCTCGTGCAAGATAGGCAGGGAAGCCTTTAATGAGGATGCTGTCGAGCGTTCCTCCCGGGCCGGCGAGCGAGGCGGCGTAGCGCAGTGAGTCAACCCGGGCCAGACTCGGCCCGTCGGCAGTGTCCGGGTTGTAGGAGGCGCTCGTGTTGGCAAGGACAAACATACCCCGCACCAGCCCGGCGCTGTGTGAGGAAGGAAGTCGCAGCGTATCGGCGACCACGTCGAGCGAGTCGTTATCCACGTCGATGTCGCCCAGCTTGCTCACGCGGACATAGCAGCTCTCATAGACCTGCAGGTTGGCCGTGTCCTCACCGCTGATGTAGATTGAGCCAATATAGTCGCCAAGCTTGAAGTCTACAGGCACGTACGCGGCCAACGTGCAAACGACGGGCTGGCCCTGCGCAAGCGACGTGGGCAGATTCGGAATGAGGACGCTGTCGATAGTCCCACCCGGGCCGGTGAGCGAGCAGGTAAGCCTGATAGAATCCACCGGAGACGTGCTTGGTCCGTCAGTGGAGTCGGGGTTATAGAACGCGCTGGTGTTGGCGAGGACGAACTCTCCACGCGCGCACTGGTATGAATCGCCGGGGACGGTAGTCCATTTCCGCGGCCGCAGCGTGTCGGCCGTAACGTCGAGCGAGTCGTTGTCGATATCAAGGTCGCCGAGCTGGTAGAACTGGAATATCCTCAGACTGTCCGAACCGAAGTAGACGTAGTCTCCACTGGCGGCAAGAGGGTTTCCGTTGGAACCGCCTTGGTAGTAGCCGGCCAGAGTCGGACGCGTCGGGTCTGAAATCAGTATGGCCCACAACCCGGCGTATCCGGCTGCAACAAAGGCATAGCCGTGGGTCACAGCTACTCCGTGTGGAAACAGCGCTGTCGAATCGAAGCGCCCGACCTCGACCGGATTCGCCGGGTCGGCAAGGGATGCGACCCGAAAGCTGCTGTCGCACCCGACATAGGCATAGCTCCCGCTCACCGCCGCGCTAAGGGCAGTACCGCAAAGGTACTCCCCCGCCTTGACCGGATGGGTCGGGTCAGCCACGGATATGACTTGCAGGCCGTACCGGGCGTCTGTGATGTAGGCATAGTCGCCGACCACCTCAGTGTGCGACCACGCGTGACCAGGCCCGAACTCCTCATAGCGCCCCACCACGACCGGATGCAGCGGGTCGGCTATTGAGATGACCCTCAGTCCCTCAACGTCGCTCGTTGCGTAGGCATGATCGCCGCTGACGGTTACGGCGAGGGGCGCGCACGTGGTGCAGCGACTGACCTCGACCGGGTTAGCCGGGTCAGCGACTGAGATGACCATCAAGCCGGAGTTTCCCTCAGCGACATAGGCATAGTTCCCGCTCACGGCTACGGCCAGGAGTGCGGCGTTCGTAATAGTCGAGTGACCAACTTCAATCGGATTCGCGGGGTTAGCCACCGAGATTACAAATAGACCATCGGCATCGATGCCTGTCCCGACCGTGTAGGCGTACTCCCCTTGCACTGCCACACCCTCGGGTTGCTGACCGCCCCACTTGCCGACAAGCCGGAAGTGGAGCGAATCTGCGGCCGCTGCTCCGACCAGCGCAGCAAGCAGGCAGAACATGGACGCTGTTGAGCTCCGCGGCATCATCGTGGCGAGCTGGCGTTCGGGAATGTCAACTCCACGGCATCAGTATCCGCTGGCCGCCGACAGGCAGCAGCAAGTGGCCAACAGCACGGCCACGGGTCGCACGGCCCGGATGTGTGAGGAAATGGTTCGAGCCAAAGAACGTCGAACACAGTCAGGTGACATTCTGTGCCTCCAAGCAGAAGTGACCCACGCAGACTGGCGCCTGCAGGACATGTGGGCGGGTTCCCTTTGCCCCGCCGCACTCGGCGTCGTTGTTGTGAGCATAGCCTTGCGACAAGCAGGAGTCAATCTCGCGCGTTCGCCGTTGTTGGGCAGAGCCGCACGTGACACGACCGAAATCCGCCGGGGATCTCGGACCGTGTCCCAAGGCGAGACCTATTCGGTCACGACGACCTTGCTGACGCTGGACGCTTGATGCCTCACGCTCGACGCCTGACGCACGAAGTAGACCCCGGGTGCCAGCGCCCGCACGTCATTCGCGCCTGACTCAAGGTCCATCAGCTTACGCCCGCTGATGTCCAGCAAGCAGCTTGAGCTTGCGCTTGCGCTTGGGCTACCTGCGAGGAACAGCACGCCGCGGACGACGGTAGCCTGGGGCTTGAGGCTTGACGCTTGAGGCTTGCCACGCTCCTCGACTCCAGGTCCAGGTGGACCACTGTCGCGTATGACCGAAACGGAGGACCACTGGCTATTCGCTACATACATCCGGTTCTGGGCTGGATTCCAGGCTAAGGCCGAAGGACCGAGGTCAACCCGGATAGTGGTAACCACCGCATTCGTCCCGCCGTCAATCACCGTCACGCTGTCGCTGCCGGAGTTCGCGCAGTAGACCCGGTTGCCGTGCGGGTTGTAGCAGAGAGCCTGAGGCTTGGTGCCCGCGGCCACGGTCGCGATGACCTGGTTGGTCGTGCCGCTGATTATGGTCACGTCGTTGCTGACGTAGTTCGCGCAGTAGACCTTGTTCTTGGCCGGATTGCAGCATAGGGCCTCGGGGTAACTGCCCGCGCCCACGGTCGTGATTACCTGGTCGGTCAGGCCGTCAATCACGGTCACGTAGTTGCTCCAGAAGCTGCCGCTGTAGACCCGGTCGTTGGTCTGGTCGTAGCAAATGGCGCGGGGACCGCTGCCTACGGCATCGGTGGCGATGACGCCGTTCGTTGTGCCGTCTATCACCTTCACGTAGCTCTTGTTCCAGCTCGCGCAGTAGACCTTGTCATCGTTCGTGTTGTAACAGAGAGCACACGCCTGGGTATCGCCGGACACCGTCGTGATGACGGCGTTGGTCGCGCCGTTAATCACGGTCACGTCATTCCCCGAGTAGTTCCCGCAGTAGACCTTGTCGTCGGCCGGGTTGTAGCACAGCACCGAGGGCAGGGCGTCCGCCGCCACGGTCGCGACAACGCTGTCGGTCGCGCAATTAATCACCGTCACCTTGTTGACCGAGCTGTCCGCGCAATAGACCTTATTGTCGGTGGGATTATAGCAGAGGGCCATGGGCTGACCCGTTGCGGTCAGGTTCTTGATGACGCCGTTCGTCGCGCCGTTGATGACGGTCACGCCGGTGCTGTTGTAGCTGGCGCAGTAGACCTTGTTATTGGTCGGGTCGTAGCAGAGGGCGCGAGGGTTGGCGCCGGTGGTCACGGTCGCGAGCACGTTGTTGGCTGCGCCGGCAATCACGGTCACGTCGGAAGTGGTGTCGTTCGCGCAGTAGACCTTGTCGTTCGTCGGGTTGTAGCCAAAGGCCCAGGGCCCGCTGCCCGCGTTCACGGTCGTGACCACGCTGTTGGATGAGCCGCTGATCACGGTCACGCTGCGGCTGAATGCGTTCGCGCAGTAGACCTTGTCGTCAACGGAGTTGAAGCAGAGGGCTGACGGCATGCGGCCGGACACGGTGACGTTCGCGGTGATCCCGTTGGTCGCGCCGTTAATCACAGTCACGGCGCCGTTGACGAAACCGCTGCACGAGCAGTAGACCTTGTCGTCGGTGACGTTGTAGCAGATGGCAAGCGGCGTGCCGCTCAGGGCCACGGTCGCAAGGACGCTGTCGGTCGCACCGCCAATCACGGTCACCGTGTTGCTCCCGTAGTTCGCGGTGTAGACCTTGTTATTGGTCGGGTTGTAGCAGATGCCCTGGGGAGCCTTGCCTACGACCACGGTCGCGATCACGCTGTCGGTCGCACCGTTAATGACGGTCACGGTCGAGTCGTAGGACGAGTACCCGTAGTTCGCGCAGTAGACCCGGTTATTGGTCGAGTTGTAGCAGAGGGCCGTAGGTCCGTTGCCTGCGGCCAAGGTCGCGAGCACGCTGTCGGTCGCGCCGTCAATCACGGT
>DATJQV010000045.1 GCA_035505375.1 bacterium
GCACGGAAGCCTACGGGAAGTCGTCTCCGGACTCAGCACCGTCGACGCGATCCAACGCCGGATGACAGCTTACGTCCGTCTGCATGCACCTTTCACCTGCAATAGCCCCGATTTTCAACAGCATTGATGCCACGCTCCCAAAGGGAATTGACTGTGCCGGACAAGATCAAGCGATTCGCGAACTGGAACGTGAAGTGCGACACCGAGAGGATGCAGGCCGCGCTCGATACCATGCAGCCCGGCCATCAGTCGGCCATGACCCCGACACTGATGAGTTACACGAAGGGAAGCAGGTCCTGAACGCCAACTCGGTCAGCACGATTCTGCTGGTGCGCTGCCTCGGCTTCGGCGGGCATCTGCGGAGGCTTCCGCGCAAGCAGGGTGTCGCGTGACAGCCTCCAGCTTGCGGCGCGGGCGCTGCGCCTCAAGTGGAGAGCCCGGAGCGGAGACACGTCAGCCACGCACGCTCCAGTGACCCATGCCATTGATTCCTCCCGCCCGCCATCACCGCGAGATCACTGACGATACGGGCGTTGCGACCATCTTGCCCGGTCTTGCAGGCAGCCTGTTCCTTCAACGCCCCAACGACCTCAGAGTCTGCCCGGAAACACGGCATTCGACCCTGGCCTCAGCAATCCGACGTTGCGAGCTTCGGAAGCGCGCGTGTGCGAGACTTGAATCAGCCGAGACGACGCTGCCGACCTCCTACCGGATCTGGACTGCCGAACGCGGATGGCGACCAACTCTCGCTGCGGAAACCCCGGTCAGGAAAAGTCAACCGCCCTTGCCGGAGCGCCGTGTGCGGCCGGCGCCGAAGACTACTTCAGGCTCGGCCTCGCGCGTCTCCTGCGGTTCGCTCGTCCCCTGTACGAGGATTGCGTTTCACCATCTCTTCCCCAGCCGTCGAACCCGCCTCCGGCGCCTGCGCCAGGCATCAAGCCGATAGACTGCCCGGTAACGCTTCTCATCGCACCGTCAGTGTCGGTTGCTCCCTGCGTGTCTCCACCGATGGAGCGAGCTTCAAGCGCATACTCACCGAGGCTGACTGCCCCCTCGCCGGCACAGACCACGGACGGCGTGGAAATGACAGCGGCTCGAATTCCGTCGACGTGGACCAGGCCGGTTTCGTAGAACTCATCCTCAGTCCCGCGAACATCGGGCCGGGCGTCATCTTCAACTACCTTCTGCGCTTTCAACGCCTCGGCAATCTCGGGCAGGGCAAGGATGGCGTCGGCGGCATTCCATCGACCGCCGGTTACGTCAGTTCCAGCCGAGACAATGTCCGCTATCTTCTCTCTCAGGCTCATCGTGTCTCCCTTCTAACTTGCTACTTCTGACACCTGCCAGACCACTCGCGGCTTTGGTCCCCACGATCGGTCAGGCTCCAGATCTCAGAACCGCATGACCAAATGACTGCTCTTGACCGCGAGCGGCTGCGGCGTCGGTACATCAGGCGCGGGGCTGGTCATACTCGCGCGGTTCAGCAGCTTCGGGCCCGGTACAGGCCGCGAATGCCGAGCACGCCGACCAGCATGCCTCCGGCAATGAGCAGCAGGTCGATTGCGCTCATGGCCTCGTGCAGCACGCCGACAAGACCGACGGCGACGGCCGCGGCCGCCGCCACAAGCGCGAGGTAGCTCACTACCCTCCAGCGCTTTGATGACGCGCGGGTGGTCAGGACTTTTGCGCTAACTGACATAGGACCCTCCTTTGTCTAACACAGGACCTTCTTCTTTGCGGACAATGGGCGAATGAGTCCACCCGGGACTGGGGCGGCAGAATACTGACCGGGCCAATGGCAACCCGGCTGGTACTGTGGATGACAGGGATTGCCGACCGTGAAGAACCAGCTTGAAGCCCTCTTGACGTCAGAAACCTGGCTCCGGAGCAGGCATGAACTGACCGCTCCACAACGGAAGGTCAATGCCCGGCACGATCACCTGGCTCTCGCACGAAGACCTCGGACAGCGAGTCGGAGTACTCACGGTGCCAGTCGGCGGTCTCGCTGAGCACTACGGCGAGCGGACTGCCGCGCTCGAGCAGAAACGTCGATATGCCGCAGCGGTCAGCTACACTTCGCCAGTCGGGCTTCGGCTTGACCAGCGCGGAATGATCGGTGACTGCCTGAGGGCCGAACCCGCCCTTGGCGTCAAAGAACAGCTTCCGGTCCGGCCGCGCCCAGAGCAGATAGCTGCTCCACGTCTCGCGCACGAAGAGGTTGTCCGGCAGGCCTTGGGCCTCGACGTACCGGACTGCGGCTGCCGGATAGCCGGAGAAGTCGAAGTCCAGGTTCATTGGAGAGACTCGAAGGCGCACCGCGCCGACCAGTGCGAGCGGAACTGCAATCGCCCAGAACCAGCCGCCGGCGGCTTCGAACTTCGCGTCGAACTTCCGGAGGAAGCCGCTCCGTCCTGCCGCGGGCGCAAGCGCCGGCAGCAGCGTGCGACCCAGCGCAAACACCGCGACCACTCCGAAGAGCGGCATGTTGCGATTGCTCACGCCGGAAGCGAGGGCGGCCGCCGTGACGAGAAGTATCACGGTGATGGGCTGTCGCCGCAACGACAGACCCCACGTCACCATCGCCACGAAGCACCCCCAGACCACGGTCTCCCAATCCGCGACGCCACTCCACTCGGACAGGCCACGGAGCATCGGCAGGGCTCGCGCTATCTCTAATGGCATCGAGTACATCCTCCACCCGTAAGGATTGATGGCGACGGCCGCCACGGAGGCGATGAAGCAGACAATCAGAGCCCATCGGTCCCGGACCTGCCGAGCCATGGGCAGGAACACGAGAATCACGAACGGGGCGACCGCGAACCCCGGGTGCAGATTGGTCCAGATCGCCGTCACCAAAGGTATCAGCCAGAGGGAATACCGAACGCCAATTGCCGGACGCCGGGCGCCCCGCGGTTGGTCGCTCGCTCCTCGCCGCTCGCCCATTCTCTCGACCCACCCGGACAGGATGAACACTTCCAGCGTCAGAAAGGCCATCGTGAACATCACCGGCCGGCCGGACAGGTAGGCCGCCGTCGTCACCAGGGCAAAGCCCAGCGGGATGAGGTTCAGGAGCATGTTCGGGTTGTCGCGCTCGATCATCTTGTAAAGGAGATAGAAGATGAACCCGGCCACGGCCGAATTCACTATCGCCACACCGGCTCCGCCGAGCCACTGGTACGCGCCGGACAATACCACCTGAGACAGCCAGGAGTAGTCGTAGCCGAAGCCGGCGGACGTCGAGTAATAGAAATGGCTGATGTCTGGCACCGCGTGGTGCGCAAGAATCCACCTGCCGATCGCCATGTGCCACAGTGTATCCGGGTTGTTGGGTCTGGTCAGCGTGGCGACGAATGCCGCGACGCCGACGCCGACCCCGGGAGTCGGTACTAGCGCGCGGACAAAAAAGCCGCGAACACCGGACGGCGCTCGCGAGGCGGTCCCAGCGCGATGATTCGGGACTCCGGTCTCCGCCGCTTGCACTGCCTCGTTCGGAATTTGCTAGGCCACCGGCAGCGTGACCACCAGGTAGATACGGTGGAGATACGGAATCAGCGCGCCGGCAATCGCTCGTGACGCGGCAAGAGATGCGAAGGCGATGGCGAGCGTGGCGACCACATACTCAGTGGCCGTCACTGCCGTCTCGTCGCGCAGCAGCCGCCCAATCAGGGAAGCCTCGCGCTCCGGACTCCGGGCTTGCGGCCGGTTGCTTGCGGCTTGTAGCTTCATGTGCGGCTAGCGGCGACGGCGGTAGAGCTGCTTCGAAGTCCAGTCATACTGACGCGACCTGATGTCGGGATAGTCGGCCCGCATCCTGTCCAGCAACGCCACGGCGAGGTCCTGCTTGCCCTGTTTGAGCAATACGAAGGCGTCGGCCGAATCAACGCTGAACTGGTGATCCAGTTCGATCTCGGCCGAAGTCACCATGCTCTGCACTGCGTCGTGGTCCGCTCCCTGGAGCGCAGCCAGCGCCAGCTTCCAGTAGTTGATCGCCAGACCGAAGTTGCCGGGAAAACGGTAGTCGTAATAGTACTTGCCTTGCTTGAGCAGCTTCGCGACACTGTCGGGCATCCCGCTAACGTCAATCCTGTCCCAGAGGATCGGCACCGGCGCCGAAGTATCCGGGTTCGCCGCGGATGCTGCGGCCGACGCCGCGTGTGCCCGGTGATGCAGCGGCCGGACTTCCTTCATCACGCGCGGCACGAAGGCATAGACCCCGGCGCCGAGGACGAACGCAAACACGGCCACAAATGCCATCCGGCTGGTCTCTCTGGTCTTGCTTCGCCGATTCCTCTCAGGCCGCTCCTCCGGCATTGTCGTCTCGTCGGAGGCGTCCATCACCGATTCAGAACCGTAGTCATCAGCCATTAGAGCGACCCCGCTGCACCGGACGACATGAATTGGAAGTACATCGGGCCGAGGATCATGATGAACGTGGCCGGGAAGATGAAGACGAACAGCGGAAAGAGCATCTTGACTGACAACTCGTACGCCGACTTCTCGGCCCGCTGGAAACGCCGCTCCAGCAGGTCCGCCGACTCTGCCCGCAACACCGGCCCCAGGCTGGCCCCGGTGTCGGTAGCCTGGGCCACGGCGTTGGCAAAGGACGTGAAATCCGGCAGGTCCATCTTCCGGGCTGTCTCCTTCAACGCCTCGGATCGCGACTTGCCCAGGCTCATGCTTCGCAAGTACGTCTGGAGCCGCCACGTCAACGGACCGGACTTGAGCGTCTGGGTCAGTCTCAGCACCGCGGCGTCAAAGCCCATCCCGGCTTCCACCGAAAGGGCCAGCAGATCAAGAAAGCCGGGCAGCGCCTTCGTGCAGGCGAGCTCCTGTTTGCGAATTGCCGACGACAGCCAGAGATCCGGGCCGACAAATCCCACGAAGATAAGAGCCAGGAGCAGCAGCCCGTTGTGGATCGTCATGGCGACGACGATGAGTCCGAGCCCGGTCATGACCAGGACTCCGGCAATCTTCAGGACCAGAAACACATCGGCGGTCAACTCGAACTTAAGGCCGGCCCGTTCGATTTGATGCGCGTACCGCTCCCTGACGCCGGGCAACGGCAGGCGCTGCGTATGCACCGAAAGCCGCTTGGCCAGCGGCCACAGGGCCAGGATAAACCCGGGCAATCGATTCTCCCACACTCCCGCCTCTGGCCGTGCCTTCGAACGCCGGGATCGCAACCGCGCGGCGAGTATGACGACACCGACCAAACCGAGCGTCAAAGCTACAAGTAACATATACCTCCCTAGACGTCCACGGCTACCAGCCGCTGTATGACGGCGTAACCCGCGACCTCAAGCACGACAACGATGACGAGCAGTACCTGTCCGATGACGGTGGAGAACATTGGATGCATCATGTCCGGGTCCAGCATTGCCAGGATGGCCGCCAGTCCCCACGGCAGCAAGCTCATGACGATTCCCTGCAGCCGCCCGGAGGCGGTCAGAGTGACAATCTTGCCCCGTATCTGGTTCCGCCGGCGGACGGTCTCCGCTATCTTCACCAGCACGTCGGAGAGCACGCCGCCGGTCTCCTGCGCGATGCTGATGGCATCGACGATGACGCTCAGGTCTTCGGAATTGAGACGTTCTTTCATGTCCTGAAGTGCCTGAACCAGCGGCTTTCCGACCCGGTTTTCCTGCAGCGCGTGGGCGAACTCCTGCCGGATGGGCGGACCCATTTCGCGCGTGACCTGCTCCATCGCCTGCATCAGGCTCATCCCCGCCTTCATTGCCCCGGCCACCACGACGATGGCATCGAGCAGCTGGCCCTCAAGCTTCTTGCGCCGCCGTCTCTCCATGTAGGATATGTAGAGGCGGGGAGACATGAATCCGCCGACCGCGCCTGCGAGCGTCGGCACCGCCCTGAAACCGGTCAGCAAAGACAAGAGCAGCGCGCCGCCGGCCGCGCTGCACAGGGCATAGAGCCACAGCCGTCCCGGAGACACCCGCAGGTAAAGCGCCTCCACCCTCTGCTCGGCCTGTTCGATATACTGGCGGCGGTAATTGACCACGGCCTGCATCCCCACCATGACAATGAGAATCACCGACCCGAAGATTGCAGCGCAGGCTAAAACGCTAAGCAGCGAACACCTCCATCGGGAATTTAACACCCCGGGCTCTCAGTCGGTCTACAATCGCAGGGATGGTGCCGGTGGGCACGTACCGGCCGATTATCCGTCCTGTGGCATCAACTCCCTGCTGCTTGAAAAGGAATATCTCCTGCGTCAGGAACACGGCGTTCTCGCCGAGTCCGGAGACCTCCGTGATATGGGTAATCTTGCGCGAACCATCCGGCTGGCGCGCCGTCTGGACGATCATGTCGATTGCCGACGCGACCTGCTCCCGTATCACCCGCGAAGGCAGGTCTACGCCGGCCATCAACACCAGGGTCTCGAGCCGGGACAGCGTGTCCCGGGGCGAATTGGCGTGGATGGTAGTCAGGGAACCGTCGTGTCCCGTGTTCATCGCCTGCAGCATGTCCAGCGCCTCGCCGCCTCGGCATTCGCCGACCACGATCCGGTCCGGCCTCATGCGCAGCGTGTTCCTTACCAACTCGCGGATCGACACGGCACCGGTGCCCTCGGTATTGGCGGCCCGCGACTCAAGCGAGATGACGTGCTCCTTGTTGATCTGTAGTTCGGCGGCATCTTCGATGGTTATGATCCGCTGGTTGTCGGGAATGTAGTTGGAAAGGACGTTGAGCAGAGTCGTCTTGCCGCTGCCCGACCCGCCCGAGATAAGGATGTTGGCCCGGTACTTGACCATCAGCTCGAGGAACTTGACCATTTGCCGGCTGATCGTTCCCAGTCGGAGCAGGTCTTCCGCGTTCAGCTTGTTCCTGAAGAACTTGCGGATCGTCACCTTCGCGCCGTGCAGGGCCAGTGGCGGTATTATCACGTGTACGCGCGAACCGTCGGGCAGCCGGGCGTCAACGTACGGCACGCTCTCGTCCACGTGCCGGCCCAGCGGCTGGATGATGCGCTGGATCACGGAACGGACCTGGTCCTCATTCAGGAAGCGCTCGCCGCTGAGCTCGATCCGGCCACCGCGTTCGATGTAGATCTGGTCGGGCCGGTTCACCATGATTTCGGTAATCGTGTCGTCGCCCAGGAACTTCTCCAGCGGCCCGAGGTCGAGAAAGTCGTCAAGCAGCTCCGTCAGCAGCGTCTGCGGCGTCCACCCCGGAGGAATCGCGTACGCCGGTTCCGACAAAATGGCCACCACAATCTCGCGCACCTTCGACCGGAATTCCTGTTCGCCGATCCCGTCGAAGCTCGTCTTGTGCCGGTTCACACGGCTCAACAGCTCGTTCTGGACGCGCTGCTTGTACTCGTACAGCTCCTCGGGCGTCGAAGCCGAGGCAGTATCGAAGGCAGCCTCGCCGGAAGGCGGGACGCCCCCCGTCTCCGGCTGTCCGTGAGACGTCCCGGATTCGGGGACTTGTTCCAGCAGCCGGTCGGTCAGGTCGACGGGCCCGTCAACGTCTGCGAGCGATACCGGATCGGCCGGCTCCGGGGACCGGGAACTGGAGGCGTGCGACAGCAGGGGGTCTTCAGTTTCCCGCCTCTTGTCAATCAGCCTCCCGATCAACGACACTGGTTCACCTTCCCATGTCCCCGGGCTTCGTTATCTTCAGGAAGTCCTGCCCGATGCCGTCAACGGTCACCCGCGGCGTGACCAGAATGATGAGTTCCCGCCTCTGGGAAGACGATGAGATTGCGAAAAGCGGGAAGAGGCAGCCGCCCTTGGTGTCGCGATTCTCCACAGCGTTATAGAGACCGGCTATGGCCACTGTCTTGTCCTTCTCAACCGCGACACTCATGTCTACGCTGCGAGAGCTCAGCGCATTCTCGCTCGAGCTCGACACCGTGCCGACCGGTTCGCTCGACTCGATGCTCATCTGCAGCAGCACGTCGTTCGCCCGCGCCTCAGGCGTGACCTTCAGCGTAATGCCGTACGACTTGTAATCGACGCCCTCGGTTCCACTCTGCCCGAGCACGTGGTAGGGTATCTCACCGCCGGACGATATCGTGGCTTCCTTCCCGTTCTCGGTAACTATCCTCGGGTTGGCGATTATCTTGGCCCGCCCGCCATCGAGCTGAGCGTTCAAGGCCTCCAGCAGTTGGTTGGACAGGGCGAAGCTGACCTGGATATCACTGGAGTTGACCTTGCCGGCCGTAAGGTCGGCCAGCGTGAAGGCGCCGTTCATCGCTCCCTCGCCGGTCGTCGGCGAGATGTTCAGGATACTGAAGCCCGCGGAGTTATCGACCTCCACCTCCACGAGTGTGACGCCGATGTCAACCAGCGGCTCCTTGGCGGTGACGACCACCAGATTGATCACTTCGGGGAATGCGGCAATGACCTTGTTGAAACGTTCGAGGTTCGCGGTGTTGTCGATTTTTCCCTCCACGATGACCTGGTTGCCGGCCGGCGTGTAGGTCAGGTTGAGGTTCCCAAGCAGCGTCCTCAACTTGCCGATCGTCTGCTCCGGAGGAATCGAGACTACCTGGACCGAGTACTGGAGAACCTCATCCCCGTCCTTAACCGTAACCGAGCCCCATCCCTCACCGTCGCCGATGACCTTCACACGCCGCGCGTCCAGCCGACTGATGTGCAGGGGGCCGGTGAATGAGATGTCGCTCCCGGACGGGACATCCAGGATCTTCTGCTCCCCGACGCCGATCGTCAACTGCTGCTGACCGTACGCCCGGCTTCCTGCGACAATCGACAGCAGGCAACCGACCGCCACCAGCCAGGGCGAGACCTCGATGACGGACCGACGTCCCGAACGCCGGCTGCTGCTTTCGCGGTATGATTGCCTAGTCACGGTGGATTGTCCCCGTTGCTGCGGCCTCCTGGGCCAGCCGCGCCGTTCGTTCGGCGCCCAGCTCTTTGGCCTTGGGCAGGACGTCACTGAGCTTGACCGGATCGAGTTTCAGTTCTGACTCTGGCTCCTTCTTGCTGCGTATGGACATGGTCAGGTTGCAGGGCTGAGCCGCGAGGAGCAGCAATTCCTCGGCCTCCGTGACATTCAACACCAGCACCGCGCCCACCTTGCCGATGACCGTCACCGCGGGCAGAACCTCAAACGCTCGCAAATCGCTACCCTGCGAATACGTGCCCAGGATGTCAATCACGTCCCCGGCCTTCACCGCGCTGTTGAGCACGCCTCCGAGGCTTAGAGCAATCGCTCGCTCGCGGAACTCGGGCCGCAGGTAGCGGTCGTACCCGCCCTGGTCAGCCAGCGGGATGGCGTTCCAGTACAGGGGCTGACCCGGGTCCATGTCCACCCCCACGATTCTTCCTTCCACCGCAACGATATCGTTGCCGTTCACGAAGTTTCCGCCGATCACGTCCTTGGGGAAGTCCCTTCTGAGAATCATGCCGTGCTTGATGGTATCACCGCCGGTGATCGGCCGCGCTGCGACCGCTACCGGCACCAGCACCACGTGCTTGTTCTTTGTCCGAAGATAGTACACCATCAGGACGATACCGGCCACGCCGAGCAGGATAGCCAGGACCAACGTGCGCCAGGCTCCGCCGGATAATGCGCTGCTCTTTCCACCTTCTGTCATAGTAAGTTACTTCCTTTCCTGCAAGCCGCCGGCCCCGACCTCCAGTCCGCAAATCCCGGGTGCGGAACTTGTGGCCGGAGTCGTGGCGGCCGTGGCTTGTCGTGGTCGCGATGCGACCGCTTCGCGAGCGTTACGGTCCGAGCTGCAGGAGTTCATCGCGACCAGACCGATGCGGGTCGTTCGCGAGTCCTGCTTCAGCAATTGCACAATAACCGTCCGGTTCTCATCGGGCTTCTCGAAAGTCTCGAGCACGGAGTCTGGCCGGGTCCCAGCCGTGACTTCGGGCTCCCCTGCGGTCACCCGCCGCCATCCGAGCTGCTTGAGGCAGAGGACGTAGTATGAGCGGACCGCCTCAATGCTGTCGGGCGTGAGGTAGAAACCAATGAAGCAGGCTGTGCCTTGCCCGACCTGCATCCGGCAGCTTGACTGCGGATACAGAGGGATATCCACGGCCGGGGCTTCCGCGTCTCCCGCACCGGGAAATAGCTGCTTCCTGAACTGGTTGCACGACGGTACCTCAAACACCCCGCCGGAACCGGACTCACCGGAAGACGGCAGAGCGAGTTTGAGGTCATAGTCCTTGTCCGGCTTCTGCCGCAGGTCCACGCCGGCCGGCGACAGCTTGCCGAGAGCGGCCAGCTTTGAGCTGTCGGCCGACAGATGGCCCCCGCCCCAGTCCGGCTGTGCGCCGCCATTGGTCGGAGCGCGGGAACCGGAGGCCGCCATCCGCCGTCCCTCCCAGGCCTCGAACTGCGCCAGCCTGGGTGCGAACATGAGGCAGACCCCAAAGCCAAGGACGACCAGGAGCATTGTCAGGAACACGCGCAGTAACGTCTTCATGGTTGCTACCGACCTCCAACGCGGCTGTAGATGGTTTCCAGAAGCGGAATCGTGGCCGGGATAGTCGGAATTGAACTGATCGACTGCGCCGACACTCGGTACCGCCCCACATAGTACGCGATACCCATGAACGTCGACCGGGCCGACGCGGCAGTGCCTGACCACGGGTTCAGTGCCGCCGCCGAACTCGAAAAGTACCCCACCGACCGCGACGAGAAGCTGAACAACGAACGCCCCGTGTTCGTCAGCCGGCCCCGCTGCTGGCCCTTCACGTAACCGGAGTAATAGTCATCGGTCAGGGTCGTAAACATCGTGTTGAGCCAGTTAGTCGGCAGACTGCTGGCCAGCGTGTCCCATCTCCCGGTCGAGAACGTCTGGGTGGCCGTGTCTGCCGACCGGCCGAACCTGGCGAGATTCGCGTCCCCGGAGTTGAACGCCAGCAATCGTGCGCCCATCTGCGCCGACTGTACGTGCACTCCCCATTGTGCGAGCAGCAGGCAG
>DATJQV010000046.1 GCA_035505375.1 bacterium
GAGCGACAACGGCGTTACCTGGGCAGCTGCGACCAAGCTGACTGATGCCGAGACCTATTCGATGCGATTCCCGTCGGTCATCGACTACGCGATCAAAGGGGACTCGACTTCGGATACGATGGCCGTTGTGTATGAGGAAGATTCTGTCGCAGGCTTCTACGTGTCGACGAGCGGGTCGCCAGAGGGAGCGGCGTCGTACAACCCAGCAGTGGTGCAGAAGGTGCCTGTGTATGACTTGCTCCACCCGGGAATTGCCGAGCAACCGAGTGTCGCGCCGGTGAGACTCGGTGCAGCGGCCAGCCCGAACCCGTTCAATGGGCAGACGCGGATATCCTATTCGCTGCCGCGGGCCGGTGATGTGTCGCTCGTTGTTTACGACGTCACCGGGCGTCCGGTCCAGACTCTGGCATCGGGACATCGACAGGCCGGGCACTATGCGACCACGTGGGATGCGAAGAGCGTTGCTGCCGGCGTGTACTTTTACACGCTGACCAACGGGAATGCTTCGCTAACCCGGAAACTGACACTCACTCGCTGACGACTAATGGCTATCGCGGGGCGGGCAGCAGTGCCCGCCCCGTCTTTTCAGAAACGGACTGCGAATGCATGGCTCGACATGGGAGGGCTGACTCAGGCTCGACCTGAAACCAACCAGTTTAGCAGTCAGGGTTTCAACCAGGCTTCGCGTTCCTCATGTGCATCAACCACGCCTAACGGACAATGCGGGTCTTTCCTCTGTCCGGTAGACACTGACTGCTGAGCGGCTATGATAGTACGGCCGATGCGTCCTGAGGAACTGGAGGCTTGCTGCGCTCTGGGCGGCACCGGCTGGCTGACCGGCGTCGTGAGGCGCTCATGGAAAGAGGGCGCGAGCTCACCGGAACTCGCTTTCGTGGCCGAGCAAGACAAGATGCCGGTCGGCCGCGTGTTCTTTCATCGCCGCTCGTCGCCGGCTGAACTGGCGATGTTCGGAACGCACATAAGCGCCGCGGTTGACTTCTTCGCGACGGGCAGAGCCCTGCTGGGCACGGCTCTGGCTCAGCTCAAGGACAAGGGCGTGATCGGGATCGACTACGCCATCTACGACATCTACGACCCGGACCCGGCGCTGTATCAGGCGCTCGTCGAGGCGGTCGGCTTCAGACAGTTTCAGGAGAAGAGGCGCTACGTATGGCAGGACTCCGGGGCTCCGATGCGGGTTCAGGTGAGGCTTCGGTTCCGGACGATGCCCGAAGCTGGCGAGTACTCGTTTGAGCAGGCAATCGGGCAGGTCACGGTCGGTACCCTCGACCGAGCGGACCGGGCACGACTCAAGAAGTACGGCGCGGCCGAGACAGCCCGCTGGTACATGCAAGTTCTCAAGGAAGGAAGCTTCGAGCCGAATGACTGGCTGCTCGGCTATCTTGACGATGGGAGACTCTGCGGCCTCGTGGTGCCCAGGCGGCTCGACGACAACGAGGGGACGATTAACTACATCGGAGTGGCGCCGGAGCTGCGGGGCTCAGGCTATGGGTTCGACCTGCTCATGAAGGGTACAGCTATTCTGCGGGCGAAGGGCTTCAAGACGGTCGTGGCCGAAACTGACTCGGAGAATCTGCCGTTCTACAAGGAGCTCGAGCGCGCCAAGTACAGACATCAGGGCACGCTTCGGTGCTTTTGCTACAAGCTGGCGTGACTGGCCCGGCACGGGGCTAGCGTCTCAGACCGTAGGCTTGAGAGCCGCGGCCAGTGCCTTTCAGACCATCAACGCCGCATGACCCGGTCGCATCGAGCACCTTGGCTCGGATTCACTGCAGGACGTCGCGAGTTTCTGCGGTCAGTCCAACGGGGCATATGGCGGCAGGGCCTAAGAGACCTGAGAGACTAGGGCGAGGCGACTATCAGGGATGACCGTCAAATCATGGCCAGTTTGGTCTCGGTCGCGAACGCGAGAATTCGCATGTGGGGGTCGGCGCTGGTTGGCCCCATATTCAGCCCGTGAGCTTGCCTGCTGGCCAGCCTCTGAAGGAGTTACCGAGAGAGCCTCGGTCGCTTGCATGGAAGGAACTTCGCTGCGAGCTTTCCGGCGAGCCCGGCCGTGAGCGGGGGAACAAGCCTCGGTCGGAGCGGCGTCAGGAGCCGGGCGACAAGCTCCGAACGTTGCTCGATGAGCAGCTTCCCGCGGAGCTCCAGGAGAGCTCTAGCCGTGTCCTTCCGGGGAGCTTACGGACAAGCTTGCTGAGGAGCTGTCTGGCGAGTCCTGTTGTGAGCAATCAACCTCCGACGGATATCTCAATTGCCAGATGCTCGCAGTTCTTCGGATCGGATTGGAACACCACCCGATAGCCGGATGGTGATGTCCCTGTCGGAGAGTGCAATGGGATCGGCCATGTCGCGCGCTGCGCGAGTCTGCGGCGATAGCGCAATCTGCGGACAATCGCGTCTTCGTTACTCGTCAATTGTGCATTCTGTCTTCTGGATCACGCTTTGTCTGAGCCGTGAAGCTGCGGCATCGGCTTGATTTTCGTGTGGTTTGGCCTAACCTTACGGGGTCGGATTGGAGGCCATTCCCAGGATTCACTTTCGGTAAAGGAGAAGATCCTCTATGCGGCAATTGGACCGTGATAGGAATCGTCTGTGATTGCCGTGCTGGCCGGGCTGGTTGTGGCCGCAGCAGCCTTCGCGGTCGGATGGCTGTTGGGCAAGCGTACGGCTGAATCACGCGCGAACGGGTTGGAGCGGAGGCTGGTCCTGCTTGAAGACGAGGCAGGACGCAAGTACCGCGAACGGCTGGCGTCGATGCGACGCCGGCTGGGTTTCGTCTATTTGAACGGGTTACCTGCGGCAACCGATCCGGAGGTCTCGGACTTGTTCGAGGCCGGAGCGAGGTATGCCGGGCAGGCTGAGTGGGACAAAGCCGGAGAGCGCTGGACCAAGGCTCTGGCCAAGGCCGCGCCGGCTGAGGTCGTGGCGCTGCACCATCTCTGTGGTATCTGCCGGCTGCTCTTGAATCAGCCCGACAAGGCCACGGTTGAGTTCGAGACGGCGCTGGCTGAAAGCCGGAAGGCTGGTGACAAAGCCGGCACTGCGGCCAGCTTGCTGGCGCTTGGTCTGGCGGTGGTCGAACAAGGCGCGACGCAGAAGGCCGACGGCTATCTCGACGACTGTTTGCACATGAGCCAGAAGCTGGGGCTCGGCGAGCTGGAAGCGTTGGCGGCAGCGAGATTGGCTGAGCTGGCCGAGGCGCAGAAGCAGCATGATCGGGCATTGGTGTTTCACCGTCAGGCGTTGCATGCCATGCAAGCTGCCGGTGACCGAGTCGGTGCGGTCCGTGAGTACGGTGCGGCCGGCGAAGCGCTGTACAAGCAGGGCGAGCTGGACAAGGCACGGGCCGCGCACGAAGACGGTTTGCTGCTCGCACGGCAGTCGCACGACCGCATCGGTGAGGCCGAACGGCTCGCGGCCATCGGCGTCATCAATCGGGTCCAGGGCGACGGGGCTCACGCACTCGACGTGATGGAGCGGGCCATGCGTATCTACGAGGAGCTGCATCAGTTGAAGCCGACGGCGCGACTGCTCCATGAGTTGGCGCTTATCCACGAGCAACTTGCCGAGCCGGACGCGGCTCAGGAGTACTATGAGCGCTCGCTCGCGGTTGCGCGCGAGGTAGGGGAGCGTTCGCTGCAGGCGCGCAATCTGGAACAGCTGGCCGAGCATTGCCTGTCCCATGGGGCGTTTGAGCAGGGGCTGGCCCTGTTCGAGGACGCGGAGAGAATCGACCGCGAGGGTTCGAGGAAGCGCGACCTGTGCCATGACCTGACCGGAGTGGGGCGGGCGCTTATCCGCCTGGGGCGCGCAATGGAAGCCAACAAGCCGCTGCTTGAGGCGCTGGCCCTGAGCCGCGAACTGGCCGACCAGAAGGCAGAGATGTGGGTGTCGCTCTACCTTGGCAAGTCCCAGGGCGCGGCCGGGCAGCCGGTCGAAGCACTTGGGAGCCTGGAGCAGACACAGGTTCTGGCTCGTAAGATAGGGCAGCACGACGTCCTGGCGGCAGCCGTTGCCGAGGCCGCACAGGTTCATGCCGGACAGCAAGACTGGAGCAGCGCGGTGGCTGCGGCTGAGTCCGCGGCCGATTTGCACCAGAAGCTCGATGACAAGCTCGCTCAGGCGCGAGACCAGGTGGAAGTTGGCGTGGCTCTCAGACACCTGTCACGGCTGGACGAGGCCAAGGCCAGGCTCGACGACGCGCTTCGGCTGGCACGCGAGAGTGGCAATACCGAGGTCGAGGCCCGGTCACTGTTTGAGGCGGCAGCGGTGAATCTCGCACTGGGCAACAGCAGTCTTGCTCGCGACAACCTGCAGCGTTCGCTGCAGTTGCGGGAGGCCGACGGCGACCTGCGCGGTCAGGCCGAAAGCCTCCTGGGGCTAGGACGTTTGCTGGCCGAGACCGGGGAGCATGAAGCCGCACGGTCTCGGCTGGACCAGGCGGCGCGACTGTACGTCAAGCTCGATGACCGGGAGCGGGCGGCCGAGGCGAGCCGTGCGCTGTCGAGTCTGCCCGGGTCGGGTGCCGGCGTCCAGATCATCGGGCAATGACGCGGGCAGTGCACTGGGTTGACACCCGGGGCACCGCTGATAGAATTCGGGCGGGCAGTTTAGGGCGATTAGCTCAGTTGGTTAGAGCGCTGGTCTCACATACCAGAGGTCACAAGTTCAACTCTTGTATCGCCCAGTTCCAGTGTTCCAAGCCGGCAGTCAGGAGTCAGCGGCTGCTGGAACGGGCGTACCGCCACACTTTAGCCTTCTGAGAGACAATCCCTCATATAAGAGTTAGCAGCCAGCTGCTGGAATGCCCGCACGGCTTCCAACTGCTAACTGCTATCTACTGACTACCGAGTTCTTCTTACTTCCGCCCGCGCTTCCGGGCCGGGACAGTCTTCACGCCCTCCCAGCGGAATCCCATCTGACGACGGTAGCGGCGGCGCTGGAGGCCGCTGAATCCGAGCTTGTCACAGGCCTGCTCAAACGTCAATCCGCGCGCGAGCAGCTTGCGGATCGCTTCTTGGCGGCACAAACGCTGGATTCTGCCGGCGGGCTCGATCTCGCGCCTTACCTGCCGGATGGCTTCGCGAACGTGGTAATCGCTGACTCCATAGTGCCGGCCGATTGCGGACAGTGACTCACCGCGGTCGTGGAGGTCCGCCATTGCGATGCAGGTCCGGCGCGACACGGTTCGATGCCAGGCACGGATGCGGCGGCTCGGCTTAGTCTTCAAACGTGGCATGAGTTGACGGATACGCTCGCGTGAGACGCCGACCGCCCGAGACAGTTCTGCCTGGGTCATGCCTGACACGGCCTTGCCCAGCTTCGCGATCTTCTGTGATGCTGTCAGTTCCATCTAACCTTCCTTTCGAGTTGCGCTGATTGTCATTCCCTCGGGTTCAAAGCTCCTACGGTCCGCCGCTAGCCGGCACTGATTCCGGTGATCTTGACCCGGGTCAGTTGCTGACGATGCCCCTGCTTGCGCCGGTAGTTGCTGCGCCTGGTGAACTTGAAGTTGGTGATCTTGCGGGCGCGAATATGGCCGACTACTTCGGCGTCGACCTTGGCGTCGGGGACCGTCGGATTGCCAAGGATTGCCTTGTCGTTGGTTCGCAGAAATAGAACTTCAAGCGGAATTGCGGCTCCAGGTTCGGACTCCATGTGGGGGACGGTCACAATGTCCCCCTCTTTGACCAGGTACTGGAAGCCTGAGACTCTTACGATTGCGTACATCACCTGCCTCCTGTCGGGCTGGGTTGAACTGGAGAAGGCTGCGTCGGCAGCGGTTGCGTCGGCAATTGCTGCGACGGGATCGGTTGCGACGGCATCGGTTGCTGCGCCGACGTCGATCGCGTGGCCGGCGGCACGCGACCAAGCCTCGCCCCGACCAGGACCAGGCCGAGCGACGTAAGCATGAAGGCAATCGCCAGGCCCGTCGTCAGTTTGGCCATGAACGGCGCGGCGCCGCCGCCGCCGAACATGCTGTCGCCGCTTCCACCCATGATCGACGCCATCCCGCCTTTCTGGGGCTGCTGGACGAGTACGACCAGCACCATGACGACCGAGACCAGCAGGTGGAAGAATATCAGAATACCGTACATTAAGCGTTCTCCTTAGTCGGGCTAGATTAGCGGAACGGGAAACGTAGTCAAGACGTGATGTTACACATCAAATCAGGCCGGTCAAGTAAGACATTGCGGAACCGACCAACTTGATGAATGAGGCGATTTCGAGGCTTGCACCGCCCACCAGCGCACCGTCAACGTCGGGCTGTTTGAGCAGTTCTCCGAAGTTGTCAGGCTTGACGCTGCCGCCATAGAGCAGCCGGGTCTGTTCGCCGACCTCGGCCGAGAGGTTGCGCGTGAGCCAGTCGCGGATGAAGCGGTGGGCCTCCTCGGCCTGAGCCGGAGTCGCGGTGCGGCCGGTGCCGATGGCCCAGACCGGCTCATAGGCAATGGTGAACCGTTCCGCCGGTTGCCGATCGGCAAGGGGGACGCGCAGCTGGCGCTCGATGACCTCGAGGGTGCGACCGGACTCCCGCTCGGCCAGAGTCTCACCGCAACAGAGTACCGGCTCGACGCCCGCCGCGATGGCGGCAATCAGCTTCTTGCGGCAGTTGTCGTCGGTCTCGCCGAACAAGGCGCGCCGTTCAGAGTGCCCGACCAGCACGTAGCGGCAGCCCAGCTCGGCGAGGAAGGCAGGCGAGGTCTCGCCCGTGAATGCTCCACTTGTTTCCCAGTGGGAGTTCTGGCCACCATAGGAGATGGGCGTCCCCTTGAGGACTTCCGCAACTGCGGGCAGGGACGCAGACGGCGGAAAGACTGCGACTTCCGGGGTCGGCCCCTGCTGGGCAGGTCCAGCCATGACCGACTTGAGCAGCTCCTGCACAAAAGCCCGGGCCGCAGCCGGGCCCTTGTACATTTTCCAATTGCCGGCAACCAGCGGGATGCGAGCCATGATTACCGGTCCGCCAATGCCGCGACGCCGGGCAGCGCCTTGCCTTCGAGGAACTCCAGGGACGCGCCGCCCCCGGTCGAGACGTGGCTCATCTTCAAAGCGTAACCGAACTTCGTCAGAGCCGCGCCGGTATCGCCGCCGCCAGCCACCGTGCACGCTCCACGGTCGGTGGCCTCGGCGACAGCCTGCGCCACGGCCCGCGTACCTTCGGCGAACGCGTCGCGTTCAAACACACCCATCGGACCGGCCCAGACAACGGTCTTGGCAGCATTGAGCACGTCGGCGAACCGCCGGCTCGATTCCGGTCCTATGTCCAGTCCCATCTGGTCGGCGGGAATCTTGTCGACGGCCACGGTCCTGGCCTCGGCGCCGGCATCGATGGTTGAGGCCGCGACGACATCGGTCGGCAGCACGAGCTTCGGGTCCCCGGCGAGCGGCCGCACCTGCTCGGCCAGGTCAGGCTCCCAGAGCGACTTCCCGATTGCCACGCCACGCGCCTTGATGAAGTTGAAAGCCGCGCCTCCGCCGAGTATCACGTGGTCAATCCGCGGCAGCAGGTTCTTGATGACACCGGCCTTGTCCGATACCTTGGAGCCGCCGATGACGGCTACGTACGGCCGGGCCGGGTGTTCGAGAATCCGGGTGAGGAAGTCGACCTCGGTCTCCATCAGCAGTCCGGCGGCCGGCTGCTTGAAGAACGAAGCGGCTCCGACCGTGGAAGCGTGGGCGCGGTGGGCCGCGCCGAAAGCGTCGTTGACGTAGACGTCGGCCAGCGAGGCAAGCTCGCGCGCGAACGATGGGTCGTTCGCGGTCTCGCCCGGATGGAACCGGAGGTTCTCAAGCAGCGTGACCGTGCCCGGCACCGCTCGTTTCCGAACCTTGGCGGCATTGTCGCCGGTGTAGACCGGCGCGTAGGTCACCGGGCTGCCGACGAGCTGAGATACGACCGGCAGGACCGGGTGGAGCGAAAAGAGCGGGTCGGGCTTGCCCTTCGCCTTGCCCAGATGCGAGGCGAGAATCACGCCCGCGCCGTGGTCGAGCAGGTACTGCAGGGTCGGCAGGGCGGCCACGATTCGAGCGAGGTCACGAATCCGCATGTCCTCGGTCATCGGCACGTTGAAGTCGACGCGCAGGAACACCCGCTTGTCCCGCACGTCGATATCCCGGACCGTCAGCTTCTTCATCGCCTATGCCCGCGAGGCCATGTAGCCGACAAGGTCGACGAGCCGGTTGGCGTAGCCGAACTCGTTGTCGTACCACGCGAATACCTTGACCAGCGTGCCGTCGACGACCGCGGACAGCTTCGAGTCAATCATGCACGAGTGCGGGTTGCCCACGAGGTCGATGGAAACGATTGGCTCATCGATGTACTGCAGGATGCCCTTGAGCGGTCCCTCGGAAGCGGCCTTGAACGCGGCGTTGACCTCATCCTTAGTGGTGCTCTTCTCCACGGTGCAGGCGAGGTCGACTATCGAAACGTCGGGCGTGGGCACGCGGATGGCGACACCGTCAATCTTGCCCTTCAGCTCCGGGAAAATCACGGCGATGAGCTTGGCCGCACCCGTAGAGGTCGGAATCATCGACACGGCACCGGCCCGGGCGCGCCGCAGGTCCTTGTGCGGCTGGTCGAGCAACGCCTGGTCGTTGGTGTAGGCGTGAATTGTTGTCATGTAGGCGCGCTGAATCTTGAAGTTCTCGTGAATAACCTTGGCCGCGGGAACGACGCAGTTGGTCGTGCAGGAGGCGTTGGAGACGATGTGGTCGACCTTGGGGTCGTAAGTCGTGTGATTCACGCCCATCACCAGCGACTTGATGGGCTTGTCGCCCTTGGGCGGGGCAGAAATGATGACCTTTTTCGCACCGAACTTCAGGTGCATGGCCGCCTTGTCGTACTCCGTGAACAGGCCCGTGGACTCGATGACGTATTCGACGCCGAGTTTCTCCCAAGGCAGGTCCGGGTTCTTCTTCGCATTGTTGACGAGCACCTTGCGTCCGGCGATGACGATGGACTCGCCGTCAACCTTCACGTCGGGAAACTGGCCGTGGACCGAGTCGTACTTCAACAGGTGCGCAAGAGTCGCGGCATCAGTGACGTCGTTGATTCCGACGACCTCGACTTGCGGATTGCGGGACGCGATTCTCGTGACCAGCCGACCGATCCTGCCGAAACCATTGACTGCGAGTTTGACGGACATGCATTCCTCCTTAAAGGTAATAGCGGCCTTAGATTCAATCACCCTCAGTTGAGGGTCTGCAACCAGTCCTGTCTAGGTTGAAGGCTAAGCATAGATACTCAAGTGCGGTTCGTCAAGACTGGAATTGGGAGCCAAACCCGACATTGAACTACCAAGACATGAAGGCAGGGACTCTCAGCCGAAGAAAGAAGTCAGAAAAGTGAGTGCAGAATGCAGAAACCCGGACGCCGGCGACTTCTGACATCTGACATCTGGTATCTGACATCTGACTTCGTTTGGCTCTGGATGTGTGCCTCTCTGGTGAGTTTCTATTTCGGAGTCAGGGTAACTGCCAGCCGTTTGACACGGTGACGGACGTGACTAGAATCTTCGCGACATGAGACTGTGGCGGTGGAGCGTTCTTCTCCTGCTGGGCGCAGCAACTGCGGCCTTTGGCGGCAGGCTGTCGTTTCAGGAGCGGGCCGCCGTGCAGGAGTCGCTGAGCCGCGTGCATCCGAGGATGCGGGCCAGTTGGCTACGGCAGCACGGGATTGAGGACCCGTACTACACGGCTATGAGGAGCTCGGACAGCGGCCAGGGGCTACGTGAGGTGGGACGTTGGTCATACGGGCCATCCTATGACGTGGACGGCAGGACGACCCCAAGCGAGACGTTGGTGGCGCTGGCTCGCGGTTCAGGCGTGAGCCTGCTCAGGTTCAGCAGGCAAGATTCCCTCTCAATCCAACTGCTCTCCGATATCAATGCTGAGGGCCTGACGGGCCATGTGAAGGTGGTCGATACTCTGCTCTACCTCAGTTCGGGCAGGGGGCTCGAGATCTACGACATTTCTGACGAGCAGAACCCGGTTCGGCTCTCCTGGACGCCGATACCCTTGAATGACTTCGCCCTGCAGGACTCGCTGGTCTATGCCATAGGCGACTCATTCCGCATCTACAACGTCTCAAACCCTGCCGCCCCTGTCTTCCGTGGAGCCTGCCTGGATTCGGGTGACGTGGTTTCGGTGGCAGGCCATACCGCTTTCCTCGGCGGGCGCTGGGGGCTGTATGTGCTGGACGTCACCAATCCATCAAGCCCGCACCGCATCGGCTCCTGGGGCAGCGCGGTTGAGCAGGTGCTGGCGAGAGGACACCTCTGCTACGCCACGACATTCAATCCGAACGTGCCGGGTGAGATTACGTTCCACATTCTCGACGTTGCTAACCCGTCACTGCCGTATCAGATTGGGTCGCTTGATTCTGTCGGCGGCTACGGCGTGTACCTCGTTGACACTCTCGCCTACTGCTCCGGCGATGCCGACTTGATTCGATTCTCCATTGTGTCGGTGGCAGACTCGACCCGACCGCGTGCTCTGAGCACAATAGACGAGGGCGGCTGGGGCATGGGCATGTGGGCCAGCGGGCTGGCGCAGGCGGCGTTCGGCGCATTCCACTGGGGAGGACTGTACGTCTTCGACACGCGGAACACATCGAATCCTGTCCGCGACACGTTCCTGCTTGATGCCGATGCAGCCATAGACATCAGCATTGACAATGGCAGGGCCTATGTGGCAGACTTGATGTCCGGACTCAAGATTCTCGATGTCCACGACCCAACTCGACCGAGCACGCTCGGGTCTTACGACACGGCGGGTCAGCCGCCGTCCATGGCCTCGGCTATCGCTAGGGACTCGTTCGCGTTCGTGGACTGGTTCTGGTTTAGAGTGGTGGACGTCAGCGACCCAACGCACGCTACCGCTGCCGGCCAGCTTGGCTTGTTCAACCCACCGGAGGACATGGTCCTACGCGACAGCTTCGCATGCGTGGCGGAGGCCCACCGCTTCCAGATTGTCAACGTCGCTCGGCCGAGACAGCCGGTGCTAGTCGGGAGCTGCGTAACCGGGGACGCGACCTTCGCGAGTCTCTGTGTTCAGGAAACGCTGGCGTTCGTCGGCAACTACGTCGGCGATGTTGTCAACGTCCGAAGTCCGACGAGCCCGCAGGTCGTCGGGCACTTCGGGCTCGGCTGCAATATCTCCGTCAGAGACACGTTTGCATTCTTGGCGACAGGAGATCCTACGCTCCTGGTCTACAGCGTTGCCGACCCGACTCAGCCTCGGCTGATAGATTCCGTCGATGTAGGAACGAACTCGTTGTATTGCGTAGAGCCAGTCGGCTCACTGTTATACGCTGGCAACGATGACGGTGTAAGGGTCGTGGACGCCAGCGATGTTCACAACATGCGGGTCCGTGGCTACGCGACGGCTCCAGACGCGGCAGGAAGGTTGAGCTACGCATCACCGTATCTCTATGCTGCGTGCGGTGAGGCCGGAACATGCATCTTTGAGTCGACGCAGGTCGGCGTCGCCGAACCTAAGCAGCTCGCAGGAGAGCAGGCGCGGAAGGGGGCGAGCGTGGTCAGGAGAGTGCTGAATCTGGAAGTA
Organism: bacterium; assembly: GCA_035505375.1. Lineage (NCBI taxonomy): Bacteria > bacterium. The sequence goes on from DATJQV010000046.1 coordinate 11,593, forward strand.
GGCAGTAGACAGCATACAGCATACAGGGCCGAACTGCTGGACGTCAGCGGGCGGAAGGTGATGAACCTGCATTCCGGCGCGAATGATGTGCGGGCGCTGGCACCGGGGGTCTACTTTGTGAGGGAAGCACAAGTGCAAGCCCAAGCCCAAGCCATCCGCAAGGTCATCAAGCTGAAGTAGTCCTGTCCCTGCTGCCGGTTTCCACCTAAATAGGGACGCTACCCATTTACAGTTTGTCTGCGCCTAATGTACTGAAATAGCTGGCGTTAGGCTGTAAGAGCGGCCGAAAACCACGCTTCGGGAATCGCCCTGGGAACCGTTCCCGGAACGGTTCGGGGGGTGGTTCCCGGAGGCAGTCGGAAACCGACTTTCCCTGTGATTTCGGCCCTGATTTACGGCGCGAGAAGGACGGCGACTTTGGGGTCGAATCGAGAAGGCACGGGCGACGTGATTGTCTGACCGATTCTGGCCGGCACCTGCCTGCTGAGTCTCAGGGCCTCTCCTGCCGCGATTCGTAGGGCGACTCGCGATTGCGTTTGCAGAGTGGTTTGCAGGGCGAGTTCGACGGCGAGTTGCGGAGCGAGTTGTGTGTGGGAAAACAGGGCACAGTCCAACTGAGCGGCTGCGTGGAACGTGCCCCGGCATCGGAGGAACGAACGGCGCGGGGCAGTTTCCGTTTTCGCGGTCACGTCCTCGCCCTTGGCCTATCTGCATCGTCTGCGTAATCTGCTGATGTCTCTCCGGGTTCGCCCTTTGCCATTTCCACTTTCCCCTTCATCTTTGGCGGTTCAATATCGGGCCTGGGGCTGGCGAGGGTGCTTGACTTTGAGGGCGAATCGTCTATTCTCTTCGCCCTTGCTTACCCCGGAGGAACCAATTGCCGGATAAACTGAAGTTCGGTTTCTATTGGGCAGCCTCGTGCGGAGGCTGCGAGATCGCCGTTCTGGACACTAACGAGAAGATCCTGGATGTGATTGCCGGCGCCGACATCCTGCTTTGGCCAGTGGCCATGGACACGAAGTACGCGGACGTGAAAGCCATGCCGGACCGTCACATGGACGTCTGTTTCTTCAACGGGTCAATCCGGAACTCGGAGCAGGAGGAGCTTGCCCACCTGCTGCGGAAGAAGTCCAAGGTGCTGGTCGCGTTCGGTTCGTGCGCCCACCATGGCTGCATCCCGGGACTCGCCAACCTGTCGGGCCGCGAGCAGATTCTCAAACATGTGTACACTGAGGAACCGTCGGTCGTCAATCCGGATGGAACGAAGCCGCTGGTGAAGGGCCACGTGCCAGAGGGTGACGTAACCCTGCCGGAATTCTACGACCGCGTGTCGCCGCTGAACCGAGTGGTCGATGTCGACTACTACCTGCCGGGATGCCCGCCCGCAGTGTCGGGCATTCTGAACGCAGTTACCGCGATTTTCGAAGGCAACCTTCCGGCCAAGGGCAGCATTCTCGGGCCGGCTAAGGCTCTGTGTGATGAGTGCGACCGGAACAAGCACGTGGCCAAGAAGATGCCGGACGTGAAGCGGATGTGGGAAGTTCAGGCCGACCCGGGCGTCTGTTTCCTTGAGCAGGGCATCGTGTGCATGGGGCCGGCGACCCGCGGCGGGTGCGGTCAGCGCTGCATCAATGGCAACTGGCCGTGCACCGGCTGCATGGGCCCGACGCCGGAAGTAGGGGACCAGGGCGGCAAGATGATTTCCGCGCTCAGTTCGGTCCTGAGGATTGACGACGAGAAGGACATCACGGGGCCGGAGACCGAGAAGCTACTGGCAAAGGTCAAGGACCCGGTCGGCACGTTCTATATGTATGGGCTGGCCGACGCGACCATCAGCGACCGGAGGCATAAGTGAGCACGCGGATTACGATTGACCCGATTACCAGGCTTGAGGGACACGGCAAGGTCGAGATCTTCCTTGACGCGCAGGGCGAGGTCGAGAATGCCTACCTGCAGGTGCCGGAGCTCCGCGGGTTCGAGCAGTTCTGCGTGGGCCGCAAGGCCGAGGACATGCCCCAGCTTACGAGCCGCATCTGCGGCGTCTGCCCGGTTGCGCACCACTACGCCGGGGTCAAGGCGCTCGATGAGGCTTTCGGGGTCAAGCCGACCGAGACCGCGCTGAAGCTACGCGAGCTGATCTACCACGGCTACTACATCTATGACCACATCCTGCACTTCTACTTTCTCGGTGGGCCGGACTTCGTGGTCGGGCCGGACGCGCCCAAGGCGAAGCGGAACATCCTCGGTGTCATCGAGAAAGTGGGCGTGGATACGGCCAAGGAGGTCATCAAGCATCGGGCCTATGGTCAGCGGATTACCGAGATCCTTGGCGGCAAGCCGACGCACCCGGTGAGCGGCGTACCCGGCGGCCAGACCAAGGCGCTGAGTGAAGAGGGCCGCAAAGAGATTGAGACGATGGCGAAGTCCTGCGTGGAATTCGCCAAGTTCACCCTGCAGTTGTTCGAGGACGTCGTGCTGAAGAACCCGGCCTACATGGCGCTGATAACCAATCCGAAGCTGGGCCATGCGGTGTACAACATGGGCATGGTGGACGAGAAGAACCGGGTGAGTTTCTATGACGGCAAGGTCCGGGTCACGGACCAGCAGGGCAAGGAGTTCGTCAAGTTCGAGGGCCACGACTACCTGCAGCACATTGCCGAGCACGTGCTCGACTGGAGCTACGTCAAGGCAACCTACCTCAAGGCAATCGGCTACAAGGGTCTGGTTGACGGTCCCGACTCTGGTCTTTACCGGGTCGGGCCGCTCGGCAGGCTCAATGCCGCCGACGGAATGTCGACCCCGTTGGCCGATGCGGCGTACCAGAAGCTATTCGCTACGTTCGGCGCGAAGCCAGTCAACTCCACGCTTGCCTATCACTGGGCAAGGTTGGTTGAGCTGCTCTACGCCTCGGAGCGGGCACTGCAACTGGCGACCGACCCGGGGATCACCGGGACCGATATCCGGAACATGAAGTTCGACATGAAGCCGGAGGGCGTCGGCGTTGTCGAGGCGGCTCGTGGTACGCTCTACCATCACTACCGTCTGACCGAGGACCGGATGATTGAGAAGGTGAACCTGATTGTCGCGACCACGAACAACAAGGGCCCCATCTGCATGTCCGTGCGGGAGGCGGCCAAAGAGCTGATCCACAAAGGCAAGGTCGATGACGGGCTGCTGAACACGGTCGAGATGTTCTTCCGAGCCTACGACCCATGCTTCGGGTGTGCCTCTCACGTGCTGGGCAGACCCACGGTCGTAATCGACGTCCTGAGCCACGACGGTGAGCTGGTCCGGCAACTGGCCGGCTAGACCTTGATAAGGAGGGCAGCAGCCATAGACTGTCCTTGATGTCCCCGGACCTGACCATTGTCTTCATCAACTACAACTCAGCCCGACTTCTGGTCCGAGCGCTGGCCACGCTCCGTGACGCCGAGCCGCGACTGCGGGTCGAGACGCTGGTCGTCGATAATGGTTCTCGCGACCGTGGTGACCTGGTCGAGGTCTGTCGCCGGCACGGAGCGAGGCTTCTCCTGCTGGGGCGAAACGCCGGGTATGGCGCGGCGTTCAATCGAGGATACAGACATGCCACCGGCCGGTATGTGGCAGTGGCCAATCCCGACGTGGCTTTCTCGACGCCGGCAATGACCGGCCTGGTGGCGTTCATGGATGAGCACCCGGACGCGGGCGCCGTGTCGCCGCAGCTTGAGTACCCGGACGGTACTCCCCAGCCGTCAGCCCGGCGGCTACCGAGATTGCGCTACCTGCTCGCGGGCCGGCGCTCACCACTCGCGCGAATCCTGCCGCGCTACGCCCCGGCGCGCGACTTTCTATACGCGGACGCCCACCTGGCCAAGGAGCCGGTTCCGGTAGAGGCGGTCATTGGCACACTGGTTACGTTCCGGCGTGCGGCCCTGGACCAGGTGTCGGGCTTCGATGAGAGGTTCTTCATGTACGCTGAGGACATGGACATCTGCCGCCGACTCGGCCAGTCGGGATGGGGCGTGTATCTAGACCCTCGCGTGACGGTTGAGCACTTCTACGGCGGCGTGAGGCGCCGGTTCCAGCAGTTCGGCGACTATCAGCGACTGAAGGCCCTGATGCGCTACTTCACCAATGGCCGGGCCTGGCCTGGCAGGCTGGCACTGCGGTTCGCCTTTGCCGCCTACCTCGTCATTTCCGAGGCAGGCTGGTTCGTCGGCCTGAGGGAGTTCGAGTACTCCTGGCAGTCGGCTGTGCGTCGAGCATGAGTCGGCTGCAACGTCTGGTCGTCACGGCCTTGCTCGTCATCGGCGACGGCGTGGCCGTGTTCGCAAGCTACGCCCTGGGGTACTTGGTTCGTAGCTGGTTCCAGACCGGTATCCCGAACGCATTCCCGCCCGGGCTGCATTTTCACACGCTTGCCGAGAAGGCGTTCGTGCTGGCCGTCTACCCGTTTGTCTTCGCCTACGAGGGGCTGTACACCAAGAGGCTCGCAGCGTGGGAAGAGGTGCGCCGGTATGTGCGCGGGGTCGCTATCGCCACTGCAGCAGTCATGATACTGCTTTTCCTCTGGCGGATGTGGATCGTGTCGCGGGTCGCTGTCCTGCTCGCGCTGGTGTTCAGCATGATCCTCACGCCGGTCGTCCGTGACTTGCTCAAACGATTCCTGACTGGTGTGGGTCTCGGGCGCCAGCCACTGTCCATTCTGGGGGGTGGGCCGGCGGCGGAGCAGTTCTCCGCAGAGTTGGTCCGCCATCGCGCCATGGGCTACGTTGTGGCACGCCGTATTCCTCACAGCCCCGGCGCCGGAAAGGTCGAGGAAGCGCTGGCGCAGGCCGGCGGGCCGGATAGCGTGCTCGCGGTCGTGTCGGATTCATTCACTCCGGACGAACTGCGTTTGGTCTTCCGCCTGGCGGAACGGCAGTTTGCCGAGTTGCTCGTGGTTCCCACCGCGGCGCTCCTGCAAAGCACGGCGGCCGAGGTCGAGCAGGTTGGCAGTACGCTGGTGATGAAGTACCGGTACAATCTGCTCCGCCCGATCAATCTCTACACCAAGCTGGCGGTGGAACTGGTGCTGACGGTGATGCTGCTCGTCGCGATTTCGCCGGTGCTCCTGGTGCTTTCGCTGGTGGTCAAGGCGTCGTCCCGTGGCCCGGTTCTCTTCCGGCAGCGGCGCATCGGTCGTGGCCGCCGGGTGTTCGACTGCCTGAAGTTCCGAACTATGTACTGCGACGCGGAGCAGCGGCTCGATGAGATGCTCGCCGCCGACTCGGCGTTACGCGAGGAGTGGCTGAAGTACGCCCGTGTTCCCAACGACCCGCGGGTTACGCGGGCCGGCCGGTTCCTGCGGCGGTTCAGCCTGGATGAGTGGCCGCAGCTCTGGAATGTGCTGCGGGGCGAGATGGCGCTGGTCGGACCGCGACCGTACCTGCCGGTTGAGTCGGACCGGATCGGCGAGTCGCTGGACACCATCGTGCGGGTGCGGCCGGGCATGACCGGACTCTGGCAGGTATCGGGCCGGACGTCGCTGCCGTTCAAGGAGCGGCTGACACTGGATGAATTCTACATCCGTAACTGGTCGCTGTGGATGGACTTCTCGATCGTGCTTCGCACCTTGCGGGCGGTGCTCAGTGCGCGCGGCGCTTACTGACAATGGTTGACGCTTTGGCGCCGTGCGCTAGTATCGTCTAGCGGCATATGATCGGACTACTCACTGCTCTGATAGCTGTCGGTGTCTCCGGCAGCTGGCAGGCCTACACCAACACGAACTTCATCAACGACATGGCGGGATCCGACTCGGTGCTTTACCTTGCCACGAACGGTGGGGTCGTAGCACTTGACATCCGAGGCGAGCCCAGGCTGCTCCGGACGTTCGTCAATACGGACGGCCTGCCGACAAATCGCTGCCTCTGCATTACCCGCGACACGGCCGGTGACCTCTGGGTGGGGACAGACGGCGGCGGCCTGGTCGTGATTCAGCCCGGCCGCGGGCAGGTCCACCTGTACCGGCCCGACGACATTGCGCTGCACATCCGGACCCTGACCTGGGACGGCACGCGGTTGCTGTGCGGGTCAGACCAGGGCGTGTATCTGGTCGAGACGCGCGGGACTCCGCTGGACTTCGACGATGACAGCATCGTGCGGTTCACGACGATGCGCATACCCGGGCTGCTGAGCGACCAGATACTCTGCGTCGCGTCCCTGGACCAGTATTGGATCGGTACCAACCGTGGGGTCGTGGCCGTGGACCGGAACTTCCAGAACTGGACATCGTACCGCGCACCGTTCGGTGATTCAGTCAGAGCCGTCGCGGTGTGGCATGACAGCCTGCTTCTGGCCACGGAGAAGGGCCTGGCGATTAAGGAGAGCACGCAATTCAGGCCGGTCTTCGTCTTCGGCGCCGACTCGACCGTGGTGCACCAACTGGTCGTATCCGGGTCGGGGATCTACCTGGCAACCCAGGGCGGTCTGTACGAGGCCGACGAGGCCGACTCAACCCGTTTTTCCGTGATCCTACACGAGGACGCGCGGGCTCTCCACTTTGCCAAGGCGCTCTGGGTGGGGTGTGGAGGCAACGAGCTCTACGGGGCTGGACTCCGTTACGCTTTTTCCGGGCAATCCTGGGATTCGTACTACAGCCACTGCATCTGGTCGGCATCGATCTCCGACTGTGCGATGGGATCGGTGGGTGACATCTATCTCTGCCATCAGGGCGGGCCGATAACCGCGATTGACTCGACCGGCGGCGTTTCCTATGTCTGGAGTCCGCTGCCGGTTGCGATTCAGGTCAGGGTTGACTCGAAGGGTCGAATCTGGGTCGCGCACTTCTCCGGGAACGGCGGACTGGCCGAACTCGACCCCTCTACCGGAACATGGCAGAAAGTCCAATGGGGCGCTTCATCCAGCTGGAATATCATTGACGCCTTCGGACTCGACCGGTTCGACACGAAGTGGGTCTTCAATGGCGGAGCCACGGTCATCGCGATTGACTCCACGCTTCAGCAGACGGTGTTTCAGGTCCCGGGTCTGTCACCGCCACCGGGCGGGTTGTACGAGTTCGCGTTCGACTCGCGCGGCCGCGTTTGGCTGGGCCTTAACGAAGGGCTGGTCATGATTGACTATGGCGGGACCCTGCACGACCAGTTCGATGACAAGGATACAGTCCTGGTCGGAGGGCTGCCGTCGGCCGAAGTCAGGTCGGTAGCGGTAGACGGTGAGGACCATGTGTGGGTCGCAACGGCGCAGGGCGCGGCGATGTGGAATGGCTCGTCTTTTCAGGTCGTCACCAATCCTTCAGGCAGCAGCGGAGCCAACAACATCTACCGGGTGCGGGTGGACGCGTCCGACCGGGTTTGGCTGCTGAGTGACGTCGGGCTGTCCATCTACGACCAGGTTGCCCGAACCTGGACCAACTTCACACCTCAGAACAGCGGCCTGATTGCCAACACGGAGGGGATCGTCGGCTTCTATTCGTCACTGGCGCTGAGCGACTCACTGGGGCTGGGGCTGATCGGGACACGGCGTGGACTTTCGATCTACAACTACTCTGTCAAGCCGGAGAGCACGGCTGAGCATGTGCGGGTGTATCCTAATCCCTGCATTCTCGGCGTGAACAGCGGCGTAGTGATTGATGGTCTGCCGTATGATGCGACCAACGTCGGAGTGCGGACGCTCGCGGGCAGGCTGGTTGCTGACCTGCAGGTGGAGCAGTCTCGTCACGCCGCAGTTTGGCGTCCGCACAATCTGGCGAGCGGGCTCTACCTTCTGGTCGTGACTACCCCACGTGGCGCGCGCGTCGATCGCGTCGCTTTGGTCAGCCCCTAGCGGGGAATGACCAAGTCCCAGGCACCAGTAACCACTCAAACGGAAAATGACCGAGCCTCGAGATCGAATGGGGTTCGGCATTCGCGTTTGATTGGATATTGGCACTTGGTCATTGGCACTTTTCGTTATTGACTGGGCTATGGCCGGGCTGCCCGGTGATAGGTCGCGGCCTTATGCTTGGTTTTCTCCTGTGCAGGTTCCTCCATGCACGAGTCGAAATAGCGGCACTGGGAGCAGCAGTCTTCGGACAGTTTGCTCTTGGCCCGGCAAAGCTCGTAGCCAGAGCAAGCACGACAACACATGGTCGGTTACCTCCTTTGCGGATTGCTGTGCGGAGAATGAGCGGACGCGTCTCACGGAGTTCCGACGCGGGCGCTCCTGATACATTCTGAGTTGGTTTATGCGGCGCTGGTCAGCAGCAGGCCGAGCTCGCGCACCAGTTCCGCCGCGGCGGCAGCGCCGGCCGACGGCTGCATCGTCCTCGGGCAGAATTCAACGAGGTCGCAGCCGACGACCTTGAGGCCGCTGAGCCCGGCGAGCGAGAGCGCGAGGTCCCGGTAGGAACATCCGCCCGGCTCCGGCGTCTGCACGTCCGGCATTACGCCCGGGTCGAGAACGTCAATGTCCAGTGTTACGTAGACCGGACGGGTCCCGATTGCTTCGCGCACGCGTGCGACAGGAGCGAGCACCTCGAATGGGAAGACGTTCGACTCTGACATCTCCGAGGCCTGTGAGAAGGAACGGATGCCGAGCTGGAACAGACGCTGGCGGGAAATAGAGTCGAGAACACGGGCCATGGCCGTCGCGTGGCAGGTCCGCTCGCCGAGGAAGTCCTGGCGCAGGTCGGAGTGGGCGTCGTACTGCACCACGCACAGGTCCGGATGCCGCCTTGCCAGCGCCGCGACGATCGGCGGGCTGACGGTGTGCTCGCCGCCGATGGCAAGCTGGCGTTTGTTCTGCGAGAGATGCCGGCTGGTAGTGTCGGCGATGAGTTCCAGCGGTGCGGCCGCGGTCGGAAACGTGAATCCCAGATTACCGGAGTCGTGGACAGCGATGCCGGTGATGTCACGCCTCTGGTAGGGGCTGAATGACTCGATGTTGTCCGCCGCCACGCGGATTGCGTCCGGGCCGAACCGCGCGCCGGGGACAAAAGAGCTCGTTCGGTCAAGCGGCATTCCGACGATCACGACATTAGCGTCAGAAGCGCCCGCCGTTGCGTAGTAGAACGCCATGCGCTCAAGCCAGCTTACCAGCCCCGGCCTCGAAGTCAAGCCGGCGAAGTGAGGCAGAATCCGTCGAGAGGTTTGACTGGTGTGGCGAGGCGAGTAGGCTTGCGTCGGTGAGAATAGTAGTATCGGCCGGGGAAGCGTCGGGCCGGGTGATGCTTGATCGCTTCAGGTCGGAGATGGCAAGACTGGACCCTGCTTGCGAGGTCATCGACATGGGCGTCGCGGCGGCGCTTGATGGGGTTTTCGGGTTCACGGAGGGCATGCGGGCCGGGCAGAGGCTGCGCGGCGTGCTTGAACGGGCAGAGGCCTCGGCCGCAAGGCTAGCACCGGATCTGGCCGTTCTTGTTTCTTTTTCGGGCCTCCACCTGCCCTTAGGCAGACGGTTGCGGAGGCGGGGCGTGCCGGTGCTGTATCTCGGCCCGCCGCAAGTCTGGGCATGGGGCGGGTGGCGGAAGCGGCGGCTCAGGCAGGCGGCTGACGCGGTTGTGTGTCTGTTTCGGTTCGAGGAGGAGATGCTGCGCCGGGCAGGGGTAAACGCCGTCTACTGCGGATACCCGCTGTCGGATGGAGTAGTCTCCACTCTCAGCCGGGCGGAAACTCTCAAGATGCTTGGATTCTGGGCGAATGACCGGTACGTGGTGTTCCTGCCGGGGTCGAGACCGGCAGAGCGTGCCTACCATGTTCCGCTGTTCGAGTCCGTGTACAAGAGGCTGCGGAAGCTCGTGCCCGACATCAAGGGAGCCATGGTGACAGCAGAAGATTCAAGCTGCAAGATGCAAGGTGGAAGATACAGGATGCGGGGGCAGGAGGCGGTTGGCGCGCTGCCTTCCGTGAGCCACGACCGGTACGATGTGATGCGCCATGCTGACTGCGCCTGCGCGGTTTCCGGTACGGTGACCGCAGAGTTGGCGCTCCTCGGCGTGCCGATGGTCGTCTGCTACCATCTACCGTGGTTGTCTCGGGTATTGGCGCAGGCTCTCGTGCGTCTGCCTTACTTCGCCTTGCCGAACATCCTGGCCGGGACGTTGCTCGTGCCTGAGACGCTGGAGCCTGAGCCGGAGTCGCTGGCGCTGCTGCTTACGCCACTGCTGCGCGATTCGGAGGAGCGGAGAGAGCAGGTTGCCGGACTTGCCAGGGTCGCAGCGGAGCTGGGACCCCAAGGCGCGATGGCGCGTATCTGCGCGCTGGCCCGCGACCTGGCCTCCGCTGGTCGGAGGCCGTAGGCTGTGAGCTGTCAGCCCCCGTCCCGTCGGCTTGACTTCGCCTGAGGTTTCAATATCCTTGCTTAGCCTATGGCACATGCATATACACCTGGTTTGAAAGTGACGGCACGGACGCTGGTCAAGAAGCAGCGGCGGCTGCCGTTGCCCGGCGAGACCCTGGTCGACAAAGGCCACAAAGTGAAGGGCGACGACGTTGTTGCCCGTACCGCATTGCCCGGAAACGTCCAAACGGTGAATGTGGCCGGACTGCTCGGGGTCCCGCCCGAGGACGTGCCGAGCTTGATGACAAGGAAGTCAGGCGACGCCGTGACCAAGGATGAGGTGATGGCCTTGTCCAAGGGCTTCTTTGGCCTGTTCAAGTCCGAGGTGAAGGCGCCGGTTTCCGGTACGGTCGAGAACGTTTCCTCCATCACCGGGCAGGTCATTCTGCGCGAGCCGCCGGAGCCGGTCCAGGTTGACGCGTACATCGAGGGTACTGTAAGCGACGTGATTCCACGTGAGGGTGTCGTGGTCGAGACCGAGGCGAGCTTCGTGCAGGGCATCTTCGGGGTGGGCGGCGAGGTGCGGGGCGTCATCCGGATGATTGTCGACAAACCCGACGTGGTGGTGACCGCAGCCCTGATTCCGGACGACTGCAAAGGCCAGGTGCTGATCGGCGGTTCCCTGGTCAAGTACGATGCGATTGAGAAGGCGGTGAAGCTCGGAGCCAAGGCGATCGTTGTCGGCGGCATCGAGGACGCGACCCTGCGTTCGTTCCTCGGGTACGACATCGGCGTGGCGATAACGGGCTCAGAGAAGAAGGGTCTGACCGTGGTGGCGACCGAGGGGTTCGGCGAGATGCGGATGGCGCAGCGGACGTTCGAGCTCTTGAAGTCGCTCGTGGGCAAGATGGCGTCGGTCAACGGCGCGACCCAGATACGGGCGGGCGTAATCCGGCCCGAGGTGATTGTGCCGGCCGATACCAAGCTCGGTGAACTCCCGCAGAGCTCGGCCGAGGGCGGGCTGGCACTGGGGATGCCGGTGCGGATTATCAGGCAACCGAACTTCGGCAAGATCGGCAAGGTGACGAGCCTGCCGGTCGAACTTCAGACGATTGAGACCGAGGCGAAGGCACGCGTGCTCGAAGTGGAACTGGAAGACGGCAAACGAGTCCTGATGCCTCGTGCCAACGTCGAGATAATCGAGAGCTAGCGTTTGCGTGTCATACTGGCCGCGGCCCTGGCGGTTGCGATGGCTTGGGCCGAGCCGACCGGGGCCGGGTTTTCCTCCCTCAAGATTGTGAATGGTGTGCGCGAAGCCGGAATGGGCGGGACCGGCGTCGCCTCGGCTTTCGGACCGCAGGCGATTGCCATCAATCCGGCTGCGGGGGCCGGTATTTCCGGGTTCGACGGGGTCGCTTCCTACTCGAAGTGGTTGCTCGACATGCACCACCAGTCAGTGTTCGTTGCCCGCGGTTTCCCGGCGCTGAGCATCAGCCTGGGTCTGGTGAGTCATTCGGACGGCCAGGTTGAGTACCGGACCGAACCGACCGATTCACCGATCGGGACGTTCACACCGACCGATTTCACCGGCTACGTAAACCTCGCCCGTTCCATCGGCAGCAAGGTACAGGTCGGCCTCACCGGCCGCTACTTCTACACGCGCATCTATGACTACGACGCTGCCGGGTTCGGTGTGGACGGAGGCGTCAGGGTGACGCCGATTCAGCGCCTGACCGTCGGCGCGTCGGTGGTCGATTTCGGCCAGACACTCTATTATGTCAGCGAGGAATTCTGGTTGCCGACTCGCGGCCGGCTGGGAGTCAGCTACGACTTCCTCCCGTTCGCGCGCACCCGCCTGACACTGTCGGCGGATGGTTCCTACTTCTTCTACAGCGGTGAGAAGGGAGCTGCCGCCGGTCTCGAGTTTGCCTGGCACGACCAGGTGGCGCTTCGCGCCGGATACGACTTCCTCTCCCAGGCGAATCACCTGGACTTCGGTCTCGGGCTCCGCGCCGGCAGGTTTCGCTTCGACTACGCCTTTGCGCCGATGCAGTTCGACCTCGGCGGCGCCCACCGTGTCTCAATCGGATTCGGCAGCTGACCACCAAGTGGTCACTGACCACCCCCATGGGTTGCGCCGGAGCGCCTGATGGCTGAAGGCTGGCTCGACTTCGAGCAACCGCTGGCCGACCTGGTCACGCGGCTGGAGGAGCTTACGGCAATCGGCGCAAAGGACGAGGTCAAGCGACTGCAGGAGCAGATCGAGAAGCAGAAGGCGAACCTCTACTCCGACCTGACACCATGGCAGCGGGTCCTGCTCGCGCGCCATCCGCGACGTCCATATCCCCTGGACTACATCGAACGGATCATGACCGACTTCACCGAGCTGCACGGCGACCGGGCATTTGCCGATGACCCTGCCGTCGTCGCCGGCATTGGCCGGATCGACGGCATCGGGTTCGCGGTGGTCGGGCATCAGAAGGGGCGCGACACCAGGGAGAAGCTGCGCCGCAATTTCGGGATGCCGCATCCCGAAGGATATCGGAAAGCTCTGCGGGTGATGGAAATTGCCGCGCGGTTCGGCCTGCCGGTACTGTCGCTGGTCGACACACCCGGGGCCTATCCGGGCGTTGGCGCGGAGGAACGCGGGCAGGGCGAGGCCATTGCGCGCAACCTCCGGGAGATGGCCATGTTGGAAGTGCCGACGGTGGTCGTGGTAACGGGCGAGGGTGGCTCGGGAGGTGCGCTCGCCGTCGCCGTCGGCAACCGGGTGCTGATGCAGGAGAACTCGGTCTATTCGGTAATCACTCCGGAAGGTTGTGCTTCCATTCTGTGGCATGATGGGTCTCGCGGTGAGGAAGCGGCCAAGGCCATGCGCATGACCGCCCGCGAACTCAAGGACTTCGGCATAATCGACGACGTCGTGGCGGAGCCGCTTGGAGGCGCGCATCATGACTGGGACGAGGCTGCGCGTCTATTGAAAGAAGCGGTCATGACTAACTATCAGGCGCTCGCGGGTCAGACCGGGTCGGAGCTGGTTGCGGAGCGTGTGGCCCGGTTCGACGCCATCGGCGCCTACGCTTCAGAGCCGGCTTGAACTGGCTCCGCTCGCGTCGCGGACGGGGCTTCACCACCAAACGCACAGACACTTGCAGAAGGACAAAGTCGTAAGGACAAAGGACAAAACAACGATGAAAGGACAAAGTACTGAGGCCGAGCCCGACGTGCACTTTGCGCCTACTACTTACTACTTGCTTTGTCCTCTGCACTTTGTCCTTTGTACTTCTCCTGCTCGCAGCACTCACACATGAGCACTACTGAGGACAACGGCGTCCCATTCCGCTCCGGCTACGTCGCCATCATCGGCCTGCCCAACGCCGGCAAGTCCACGCTGCTGAACCGGCTGACCGGCGCGCACCTCGCGGCGGTCGCGCCCCGGCCACAGACTACCCGGCATCGGATTCTGGGGATTCTGAACGGGCACGGACACCAGGCGGTGTTCCTGGACACCCCCGGCCTGCTCGACCCGAAGTACGCGCTCCAGCAGCAGATGAAACGCGAGATTGACCTTGCCCTTAGAGACGCCGACGTCGTGATGCTTGTGGTCGACGCGACCCGGACCGGCGAGGAAACCGATTCCCTCGTGCGACGGCTGACCGGCCGGAAGGTGCTGGCCGTACTGAACAAGGTGGACCTCGTCAGGGACAAGAAAGACCTGCTCCCGGCGGTGGAGCGGCTGGTCAAGGCCGGGTTCCCGGACGTCTTCATGGTATCGGCGCTCAAAGGCGGCGGGGTCGATGACCTCAAAACGGCGATAGCGGCGAAGCTGCCTGAAGGGCAGCCCTTCTACCCGCCGGACGCGGTTGCCGACCGGCCGGAGAAATTCTTCGCGGCAGAATTCATCCGCGAGGCGGTGTTCAACCTCTACGGCGAAGAGATACCGTACTCGACCGCGGTCGTCGTGGAAGAGTTCAAAGAGCGGCCCGACCGCAAAGACTACATCCTTGCCACTATCTATGTCGAACGGAAATCGCAGAAGGCAATCATGATCGGCAGCGGCGGCAGGGCCTTGAAGCGGGTCGGGTCACAGGCGCGGCGCGAGATTGAGGCCCTTACCGGCCGTCCGGTCTACCTCGAAATCCGGGTCAAAGTCGCCGAGGCCTGGCGTAAAGACGAGCGCTTCATCCGCGACAACGTCTACGGCCGCGACTAGCCGGTTCCCGGACTCTGCCCTAATCTCGACCTCAACCTTGACCTCAGCCTCGCGGCGAAGCCGCGTCCAACCGCCAATCGACAATCAACAATCTAAGATCGGTCAGACTCGGCTAATCCAAAATCCGAAATCCACAATCTAAAATGGTATTGCTCGCTGCCTCCGGCAGCGCGATGTCCCGAAGCTTACCGAGATGGGGTACCTTCCCCTGATTCCCCCCGGAGATTACTACTCCTGACGTGGGCGGGAAAATGCGGAAGCGTCCCGCTTTTGCCGGCCGGTCTACGGCGCAGGATTCTGTGTCGGTGTAGTTGGCGCAGTACCTAGAACGGGTTGAGTCGCCCCCTTGTGGACCACCGATTCCGCTAGGCTGATGGCCTCTATCACGCAGTCCATAGGAAACACAAGAGATAGACCGGAATTCTCCGTGAAGCTCACTCGTGGCTTCCCAGTCTGAAGGCTACAGGCCACGTCTTCGTATGTGAGGTAGCTTGCCGCTACTCCTATCACGGACGCCCGCATCTGTGGCTTGGTACCCTTGATCGCGAGTAGTTCGCCCCTCAGTACTACCGGGCCCCCGCTGTTCCCAGGGAATATCGGCGCATCGACGAGCATAGGTACGCGGGGGTTAGTAAGCGTTTCCTGCATGGACGCGATGCACCCCGCTCTCACGATCACTGTGTTCCGCGCGACCCCGACAAGACTCATTGGAAATCCCAAGACGTAGACCAGGCTCCCCTCCGCCACTCCATCACTAGCCAGCGCAGAGACGGTCGACACATCACTGTCGCTTTTGATCAGCTCGGCAGAGACGCCTGCTTGGCTTGCAACCTGCATATTCACCGGCATGACCGCCACATCGACGTTTGGGTCTGGATGTCCGAAATGCCAAGGAAGGCCGTTTGCCCGCTTCAGTGAAATCGGGAATTCCCTTGCCGGACCCGAGCCTTTGGGGTTTATTCGCACGCAAGCACTGGGATCTGTGAGTCCGTCTAGGACGTGCCGGTTAGTGACAAGATACGTCCCGTACTCATTGCGGCCGGCGGTCGTGCCCCTTAGGGTCGCATACAGAAATCCGGAAGCACCCCACGTCGCATTGCCACCCGACGGATGCGAGCCTATTGCAACTACGCTGTCTATGAACGAGAGCGGAATTACTGCCATTTATGTCCTTTCAGCCCAAGGCGAACTCCGCGCGCTCTGACGAGGAAAGGGGGGGAGCTGGGGGGGACACTTCCCTATTTCCACTTCCGTCAAGGACGGGCGGGATTTGGGTTCCACAACGAGTCGAATATTACGCCCGCGGGGCTGCAAGTCAAGCCGACTGGTCGTCGTCGGGCGGGGTTTGGTCGTAGACAAAGGGCGTTCGGTCGTCCATGACGGTTTCGCGGCGCGTCTTGGACTCGACCATGGCCTCTGCTTCGGCCAGGTCCTGCTTCATCTTGCGGATGTGGTCATCAGGCAGCATGACTGGATGCCTGCGGTTATTCTGGGACATCGCCCGATTCTAGAACGGCGACTCGGGATGTCAAGGCGGCGGTCACGGCTAGTGCCAGATATCAAACTGCGGCGCGACTTACCTATCGACGAACTCAACGACGAACCTGTCGAGGAACTCAACGGCAAACTCAGTGACAGACCTATCGACCTACGTGCTGACGTACTCAGCGACGTACTCGCCGACACACCCGTCGACCTACTCAGGAACAAACTCAGCGACCTACGTAGCGACGTGCTCAATGACAAACCTGAGAACAGACCTAGCGACCTACTTTTCGACAAACTTGCCGACATACCTGCCAACAAACTCAATGGTTTACTCGGCGACAAACCTGCCGACGAACCTCTCGAAATACGAACTCACATACCCACCCCCGGACGACCCCCCGGGGTGGAAATCACTCGGAATATGTCCGTTTTGGCGACTTCGGCATATGTACGCATGAGGACAGCAAGAAAGGAGCTTTGTATGGCTGTGAAGTCTATCCGGAAAGGTCTGAACCGCGACACGCTGGCCTTGCGTGGGAGGGCTTTCAGTCCTGGGCGGGATAGGTCTCTCCTTCTGTCCAGCCGATGGTCGCTTGAGAAGTCCGGGCGGGTGAGAAAACGGTTGCTGTCATGGGCGTTTGGGCGGGAGCCGTGGCCGGAGCCATGGCTGATGTCGTAGCAGCAGCCGTAGCGGATGTCGTTGCTTCTGTCGTGACCAGTGTCGTGGCCTGCATCGTGACCGGAGCCGGAACCTGAGCGGTTGTTGGTGTCGTGGCCGGTCTCGTTGCGGAAGCCGTGACGGGTGTCATGACAGGAGTCGTTGCGGCGGCTGTGACAGGAGTCGTAACAGGCGTCTTGGCGGGTGTCATGACGAGTGTTGTTACGAGTGTCGCAACGGGCGTCGCGCCGGAAGCAATGACAGACGTCGTTGCAGGAGTTGTAGCGGATGCCGTAACGGCTGTCATGTCAGTGGTCGTAACAGGAGTCGCAGAGAGCGTCGTTGCGGATGTCATCACAGGAGCCGAAACTGGCGTCAGAGCAGGAGTCATGACGGGAGTCGCAACGGGACTCGTGACGGGTGCTGTGACAGGAGCGGCTATCCCCCCAGGGAGGGTGTCATTGCGGCCCAGTTATGAATAATGAGCGCTGGGCGCTGAACTTACATGAACAGGTGAGACATCGCGCGTGATAAGAACCCTTATCATGCGCATGGTGGCGTCGGTACTTGAAGAGACCTAAGGACCGGCACAACTGCGATGATGAACCCGGCAAGCGGCTGCGTGAGCGCAGGCTCAACGCGGCCTGACCGAGGCCGTGCTACAGGCCATCCGCAGCGACGTCTTCAACGTCTCAGCACCGATTACGCCGTAGTGGCTCGGTCTGCAGAGCGGGCGCGGTTCCGCCGCCGGGTCCCCGCCCGCACTGGTTCTCAGGACGTCCAGACTAGTCTCGGGGACACGCCCTGAATCCGAATTGACTTACCTTGACAGCCGGTTTCTGTGCGGGATAATCCCTTACACCAACGCCGGCGCGAGCAGCTCGGGTTCGGCTCAAGCCGGGACTGGTCCCTGAAAGGAGATGCTTTGCCTTACGATGTTTTCATCGAGTCGGAAAAGCGGCCGCAGGTTATCGTTGACGCAGACCGGGTTGAGGAACTGGATGGTTACTTACGGTTCTTCAAGGGGGGCGAGCTGGTTGCGTCGTTCAAGGAGCAGAAGGTCGTCGGCTACATGAAGTTGACCGTGCCGATCTAGAGTCCCGAACCCGCCGTTCAACCACAGAGCACACAGCGCGTCGGACGCGCAAGTCAAAAGGCAGAAGCCAAGAGTCAAAACCGCCGAACGGAGCGCGCCCGGGCAGCCAGACAAAAGCCCGAGTCCGATATTGAATCGCCAAGAACGCCAAGAACGCCAAGAACGCCAAGAGGACAGAACGGGTCAGAGCGAAGCAACCGCCGATGCACGCCGACCAACGCCAATGGCCGTTCTTGGTTCGGAACCAAGTCTGTACTACAAACCTGCAGGATCGTTGTTTTCGCTAAGATGTTGCTCGCTACCGCCTCTGTCCGGAGTCCATCGAGGTATTGAAGACCGCCGTCAAGTGCCACCTTCGGCGGCCACGAATCGGGTCTCTTTCGGGACTCAATCTGCGCAATCTGCGTAATCTGTGGATGACCACTCCGGATCCGCAGTTCTGCCTTCTTGTTTCTGGTCGCTGACTTCTGCATTGTCTGAGCCCGAACCATCTGTGGATGTCCTCCCCGAGCCATCTGCGACATCTGCGGTTACTCCGGGTTTGGTTGCGGCCCCCGAGGCCGCGCTAGGTCCATCTGCGTTCATCGGCGGTTCACCTTTTCCGGTTCCGCGCCCGGAACTCAATCTGTCGAATCTGCGTAATCTGCGGTTGATACCTTGAATCCTCTTTGTGTCTTGGTGTCTTTGTGGTGAAATCCTAGTCCGGGCTCAGGGAAGCACGACAACTGCAGCCGGGTCGAGTTCTGCGGGCTGCGAGCTAGCGCAAGCGCAGGCGTTGACCGCGACCACCGGACATCTGCTTGGCCAGCACCCGGGCCTGGTCGAATTCCTTCAGCAGGCGGTTGACGTCGGTGACCGTGGTGCCGCTGCCCGCGGCAATGCGGCGCCGCCTTGAGCCGTCAACAATGTCGGGGTTGTGGCGTTCGGACCAGGTCATGGATTGGATTATGGCCTCGACCTGCACGAATTCATGGTCGTCAATCTCGACGTTGCCGGCTCCGGGTATCATGGCCAGGAGTTTGGAGACGTTCCCCATTTTCTTGACGCTCTTGAGCTGGCTCAGGAAGTCGTCGAGGTCGAACTTGCCTTTGAGGAACTTCTCGGCAATGGCACGCTGGTCCTGTCCTTCGGTCGCGGCCTGGACTTTGTCGGCAAGGCTCTTCAAGTCGCCCATGCCGAGGATGCGGGAGGCAATCCGGTCCGGGTGGAACTCTTCCAGGTCTTCGAGGTGTTCGCCGGTGCCGACGAACAGGACCGGCAGCCCGGTCACTTGCCGGACCGACATCACGGCGCCGCCGCGGGCGTCGCCGTCGAGTTTGGTGAAGCAGCAACCGGTCAGTTTGAGCCGGGCGTTGAATTGTTCGGCCTGGCTGACCGCGTCCTGTCCGACCATGCCGTCGAGCACGAGCAGGCTGGCAGTGGGCTTCGCCCGGTCTTGAATCGAGGCCAGCACGTCCATCAGTTCGTCCTCGATGTGGAGCCGGCCGGCGGTATCGAATACCACAATGCCGTTGCCCCGGTCACTGGCCTGTTTGAGTGCGCTCAGGCAGGTTGCCACCACGTCGTCCGCTACCGGGTAGAAGTCGCACTTGGCGCGCTCGGCGACCGAACGGAGCTGTTCGGACGCGGCCGGGCGCTTGGGGTCGCAGGCGACAAGCAGAGGCCGGCGGTTGCGGAGTTTGTACGCGAGCTTCCCGGCGAACGTGGTCTTGCCCGTGCCCTGGAGCCCGACCAGGCTGATGACCGAGGGGTTGGCGCTCAGGTCCAGTTTGGGGGTAGTCCCGCCCAGCAGTTGCACCAGTTCCTGGTAGAGAGTGGCGTTGATGAGTTCACCGGGTTTGAGGCTGGCCGCGACGTCTTTCTCTTTGAGCCGGGCCTCGACCGACCGGATAAAGTGGCCGACGACCTTGTAGTTGACATCGGCCTCGAGCAGCACGGTCCGGACTTCGCGCAGGGCCTGCGAAATCTCGGTGTTGGTCAGCCGGCCGAAGCCGAGCAGCTTGCGGCGAAGCTGGCCGAAGCGGTCGGTCAGGGCGTCAAACACGCTGGCCCGACTGGGACAAGTCAGAATTCAGAATGCAGATACCAGAGTGCAGAACTGCCGGACATTCTGAATTCTGGTTTCTTGTATCTGATTTCTGCATTATTCGGTTCCTCTTATGGCCTTGATGGTTGCTGCGTAGTTGCCGCTGTGGAAGATGGCGCTGCCGGAAATGACCCAGTGGGCGCCGGCTTCGGCTACTGCCGCGCAGTTGTTCGGGTTGATGCCGCCGTCCACCGATATCGTCGCCTTTGAGCCCGTTGTACCGATGAGGCGGGCGACCTCACGGATGCGGCCGGGGGCCTCGGGAGAGAACTCCTGGCCTCCGAATCCCGGGTAGACACTCATGACGAGCACGTCCTGCACATCGGCAATGAGCGGGCGCAGGGATTCGACCGGAGTGTTGGGGTTGAGCGATACTCCTGCAGCCTTGCCGGCAGAGTGGATTATCTCGAGACACAAGCCGGGGTTCTCCGCGGGCTCGATGTGGAAGGTAACCAGGTCGGAGAATGGCAGGAACTTCTCAATCAGCCATTCCGGTTCGTTGACCATCAGATGGGCGTGAACCGGCACCGTGACTGCCTTGCGCACGGCCCGGGCCAGGGGCACGCCGAAGCTGAGGTTCGGGACAAAGTGCCCGTCCATCACGTCAAGGTGTATGGCGTCGGCTCCGGCCGCTACCACGGCCGCCAGCTCGTCGGCAAGGTGGAGGAAGTCGCAGTCGAGGATCGAGGCGGAGACCTTCATGGAGGGCAAGTCCGAATGACAAAGTCCGAATGACGATTGAAGTCCGGGCAAAGCCCGAATGACGAGACCGGTTCCGGAGTATCACCACCAAGACACAAAGGCACAAGGAGGAGTCGAGTGGTGAGTATCTCAATCATCTGCGTTCATCCGTGTTGATCCGTGGTTCACCATTACCTTCGTCCGGCGGGCGCGGCCACGATCAGGTTCACCGTGTCAAGGTCGCGGACCGTCATGCCTTCCTCAGGGTACTGAACCAGCACGTTGCCGGCCGGTTCGTCACTCGGGGCGCGCTTGACCTCGCCGAGAGACAGGCCCTGCGACGTGATGACGCCCTGTGCGCTTGCCAGGCTCATGCCGACAAGGGTCGGCATGGGGAAGCTGCCGGTCCGAGAGGCGACCTGGACCGAAACGCGGTCGCCTTCTTCCACATCTTCACCTGCCGCGGGCCGTGTCGACACGACCTGTCCTTGCGGCAGGGTGGGAGAACGGAGCGACTCGACGCCGGCCAGCACGAGGCCGGATTCGGTGAGCAGGGCGCTGGCCCGCGCCAGGGTCAGACCTTCGACGTGCGGGACCTTCATTCTGGCCCCGCCGTGGCTGATGTCGAGCTGTACCTGCCGTCCCGTTTTGACCCGCTGTCCGGGCTCGGGGTGTTGGGCCACGATGCGGTCCGGGGGCACGGTTGCGTTGGATACGCTGCGCACCTCGCCGATGACCAGGCCTGCCTTGAGCAGAGATTCGGTTGCCGCGAACCGGTCCATGCCGATGACGCTGGGCACGGTTGTCTCCCGGCCGCGGCGGACGAAGAGCGGCATCAGGAACCAGTTCAGGGCCGCCACCAGCGCGGCAAGAACGAGCACGAAGATGAGCAATCCGCGCAGCTTGTGGCTTCGGTGCTTGCGAGGCTGCTTCATGCTGCGGCGAATCTGTCGCCTTCAACCAGGCGATGGCCGTTACGGAAAGACGTGCCGGTCTGAGCCCGGCTGCCTTCGGGTTTCAGTTCGGTTATCTCGACTGCGCCGGAGCCGGTCGCGACAACCAGGCCGGCGTGCAACACCAGCAGCCGGCCGGGCTCGCCGCCGTCAGTGGCTGCATGGAGACGCGAGCGGAGCAGGACGACCCGCCGGCCGCGGAACCCGGTTACTGCGCCGGGCTCGGGAGACAGCGCGCGGATGTGGTTGTGGACATGCGAAGCCGGTTCGCGCCAGTCGACAGGGCGCTCGGACTTGGCGATTTTCGAGGCGCGGGTTGCCAGCCCGGGGGCCTGGGGAGTGCGGTTTGCTCTGCCTTCCTGCAGTCGAGCCATGGCATCCAGTATCAGCCGGGCGCCGAGAGTTGACAGCCGTCGAGAGAGTTCTCCCGCGGTCTCGTCCGGGTCGACCGGAACGACGACCTGTTCAAGAATGTCACCGGCGTCAATCTGCTCGGACAGAGCGATGACCGTCACGCCGGTTTCCGGTTCGCCGGACATGAGCGCGCGCTGAATCGGCGCAGCGCCCCGGAAACGAGGCAGCAGCGACGGGTGGATGTTGAGAAATCCGAGCCTGGGCGCAGCCAGCAGGGGCGGCTTGAGGATGTAGCCGTAGGCGGCGAGGACCGCGATGTCGGGCCGCAGCGACGCGAGTTCGGTGACGAAGGCCGGGTCGTTCGGGTTCGCCGGCGTCGACACCTGCAGGTCCAGCGCGCGGGCCTCCTGCTCAACCGGGCTCGGCGTCAGCTTCCGGCCGCGGCCGCTGGGTTTGGGAGGGGCGGCAACGACCCGGGCGACATCATGCCGAGACTTGACCAGCGCCTGAAGGGCCGGAACCGCGAAATCGCAGGTGCCGAAGAAGGCTACCCGCATTGCTCTCTCTCTCGGTTTTCCAGCTCCTTGAGCTTGGTGCTGATGAGCTTGCGTCGGGCATCGCTCAGGTGGTCGATGAACAGGACGCCGTCGAGGTGCTCGAGCTCGTGCAGCATTGCGCGGGCGAGGAGCCTCGTGCCTTCGACGGTAATCGGCCGCAGTTCTTCGTCCAGTCCTGCCATCCGGACGAACTCGGGCCGGGGCAGGAAATCGTACAAACCCGGCAGGGAGAGACAGCCCTCTTCAGCCTCGACCAGTCCTTCGGTCGCCACGACCCGGGGGTTGATGAGACAGTAGGCTTCATGGTCGACGTCGGCGGCAAGCGGGTTGATGGTGAAGACCGCAACCGGCTCCGCAAGCTGGTTGGCGGCAAGGCCGAGGCCGTCCTGCGTGAACATGCTGACCTTCAGGTCCTCAAGGAACTGGATGAGCTCCGGCGTCAGCTTTTCGATCAGACGCGACTTCGTTCGCAGTACGGGGTTGCCGTAGAGTACGACTCGGCGATTCACCCCAGCCGGCCTGGCCATCTGGCTATTTCTCAGCTCCGAACTTGTAGCTTACCGCGCTCTTGTCGATTTCGAGCTCGGTGTTCTCAGCGACCTTGACCAGGAAGGTCTGTTCCTTCACGTTGGACACGATGCCGTGGATGCCGGCTCCCAGCACCACGCGGTCCCCGCGCTTGATCTGCTCCAGCATCTGCGAGTGCTTCTTCTGGCGACGCTGCTGAGGCAGTATCATCAGGAAGTAGAGCACCGCGAATATCAGGATTATCGGCAGGAAGCCGAGCATCGAGTTCATGCCGCCGCCGGCAGCAGGTGCGGCCGCAGCCGGGGCCGGGGTCTGGGCGAAGGCGATTCCGAACATCAGTTCTCCTTTGGGCAATTGCCCTTGTGCGGTTCTTCTTCAATCGGGTCGGGCACGGGCTCAACCACGTGACGGGCGTCGGTACAGCCGGTGCCGCTTCACATAAGCGTTCACTCTCACAGGTAACATATACCGGACAGAATGGCCTTTGGCAAGCCTTGCCCGGATTGCCGCGGCCGAGATTCCGACCGGGATGATTGCGCGGAACAGCACCCGTCTCGGGTCGTGCCCGGGACACAAGGGGGGGCGTTCCACGCCCGGCCGGCTCATTACCACGATCCGGGCGAGGCGGGTGAGCAGGTCGGGCCGGTGCCAGGTTGACACTTCCCGATACTGGTCGGAGCCGACGATCAGGAACAGCGCGGCGTCAGGGTGAAGCGACCGGAGCTCGATCAGCGTGTCAGCAGTGTAGGAGGGGCCGGGCCGATGCTCTTCAATCCGGCACAGCTCGAACCCGCGTTCGCCCTCGACGGCAAGCCGCGTCATTTCCAGCCGGTGGCGATAGGCAGCAAGTGGTTCGCGCTTGTGCGGCGGACGGGCGGCCGGCACGAACAGCACCCGGTCCAGCCGCAGTTGCCGACCGACTTCGTCGACCGCCAGCAGATGTCCGAAGTGAATCGGATTGAAAGACCCACCGAACACGCCGAGCCGGGGCCGCACTTCAGGCCGATTCCGATCTCGAACCACAGAGCGTACAGAGATCCGGAGAGCGGGAGCCGGACTCCGGCTTCAGCCACTCCGTGCTCACAGTGAACCCCGTGGTTGGTCCAATTCCGGTTTTGGGGACTTCAGCTCGTGCGACCGAGGATGGCGCGGGCGAGCTTCTTGACCGCAGGTTCACATTCGCCCGTGACGAGCTCGCTCAGCATGGCACGGGCCTTGGTGGTGTCTCCGGTTTCGAGCAGGCAGTTCGCGAAACGGTACTTCTCAACGCCGGGCCAACGCTGTGCGGGGAAGCTATCGTTGACGTGGTTGTAGTAGACCAGCGCCGATTTGTACTCACCCGAGGTGTAGTAGATGCGCGCGGCGTCGAATTCGCGGAGTGCAAGCCGCTCGCCGATCTCGCCGCGCAGCTGTTCAACCTGACCCCGAAGAGGCGAGTCGGGGAAGGTCTCCAGGAACTGGTCTATGGTCTCGCGGGCCTTCAGCGTCCGAGTCTGGTCGCGGATCGGCCCGGGTGCCGAACGCAGATAGGATACCGCCAGCTTGTAGGTGGCATCCTCCTGGAAGCGGCTGTTGGGGAAGCTCTTCAGGTAGAAGTCAAACTCGTTCTGGGCGTCGACGTAGTCCTTGCTTCGAAAGTAGCTTTCGGCAAGGTAGTACTGCGCGTCCGACGCCTGGCGCGAGCCGGCGAAGTTGAAGATGATGAAGGTGAACTGGTCTTCGGCCTTGCTGTACCGCTTCGCCTCCATGTCACCGACCGCCTGGTCAATGGCTTGCTGGGCGTCCTGGGGAATGGGGGGTAGTTGCGCGCGCTTGGGGCAACCGGTAGCGGCAAGCGCAAGCAAAAGGAACATGAGTCGCCGAAGCCGCATCATGCCAGCCTCACAACTTCCCTGACAATCGCGGTCAGGTTGGGCTCGGCCTTGGCTGCCATGGCAAGCACGTGGGATAGTTCAACCGGCCGCATCGCGTCGGGTAGTCCCATGTCGGTTATCACCGAGAACCCGAGCACGCGCAGACCGGCGTGCCGGGCCACGATGACTTCAGGCACGGTGGACATGCCGACGACGTCGGCGCCGACGGCACGGATATAGCGGTACTCGGCCGCGGTTTCGAGGTTCGGGCCGGTGACCCACGCATAGACCGCGGGGTGAAGCCGGATACCGAGCGTCAGCGCGACATCCACGGCCAGGTTGACGAGCGTCGGATCGTAGCAGTCGGTCATGTGCGGGAACCTGGGCCCGAGCGAGTCGTCATTCGGCCCGCGCAGCGGATTCACCCCGGTCAGGTTGATGTGGTCGGTGATGACCGCGACCTCGCCGGCTCGTAACTGCGGGTTGACCCCGCCGGAGGCGTTGGAGACGATCAGCGTGTTGATGCCCAGCTCCTTCATCACCCGCACCGGGTGGGTAATCTGCTGTGCATCGTAGCCTTCGTAGTAGTGGAATCGGCCCTGCATGACTACTACAGCCCGACCGTTCAGGCTGCCGAATATGAGACGGCCGCGGTGGCTCTCGACCGTAGGGACAGGGAAGAATGGGATGTCTTCATACGGAACCACAGCCTCGGACTTCACTTCCTGAGCCAGTTTGCCGATTCCGGTGCCGAGGATGATGCCGAGTTCGGGCCGAAAACCGGTCTTAGTTCTTATCGCCTGGACGCTTTGTGCTATCTGCTGCTTCAGCATTGGGTGTCCTGTCCCGCATTCGTTCCGCCATCGCAAGGTAGGTCCGCGCAATGCCGGCAACCTCGTCGCTCAGGGTCGCGCGCTTCGCCTTGAGCGCCCGCAGTTCGTCCCCGACGTTTCGTATCTGCTCCTGCGCATCATGCTTGATACGCTCGGCCTCGAGTTTCGCCTTCTGGATGACCAGCTCTGCTTCCTTCTTCGCTTCCTCGTGAAGCTGGTTGGTCGCCTTCTGTGCAGTCACCAATGTGTCCTTCAGCAACTGCTCGGTCTTCTCGTAGGCCTCCACGTGTCTCGTGAGTTCCGCTATCTTCTCAGTGAGCTGGGCCCGTTCTTTGCGCAGGTTCTCAATCTCGTCGGCGAGTTCCCCGATGAACTCCTCGACCTCGGCCTTGGCCAGACCGCGCTTCTCGGCCGTGAAGGTCTTCTTTCTGATGTCCATGGGTGTGATAGCCATCACGGGATTCTATCAGAACGCTCAAGCCTGTCAACGGAAACGGAAACAGTCCAGGGAAAGGGACAGAGGGACAAGGCGATCGAGTGAGCAGCGCACGGACGAAGGCGGAGGAGTGAGTTCCGACACTGCGAACTGCAAACTGGTCACTGGCAACTCGCGGCGCAGTCGCGCCGCGTGTTGACTATTCTTTGCCTGTTTCTATGATTGCCCGATGCTCTCCGTCCTTGCCGCGCTGGCCATCGTGGCCGTCCCGGGTGAGCGGTTCGACTACGGCCTGCGCTACGGTCCGGTCAACATCGGTACGCTCGTCCTTGAGACGCTTGAGCCGGAAACGGTCGGCACCGACAATTGCTGGCACTTCCGGGCCGACCTGGAATTAACGCGGTCGTTCTCCTGGTTGTTCTGGGCCAGCTACCGGCTGGAGACGTGGTGCCGGGCGGCCGACATGGTGACGCTACGGTCGTACAAACGGAGCCGGGAGCCTCATTACCGCGCTGAGTGGACTGCCGACTATGGCCCCGGCGATTCGGTCGTCACCTATTCGAGCGGCCAGACCATCTCAATCGAGCCGGGAGCCCGCGACCTGCTGTCGACCTGGTACTATTTCCGGACACTACCGCTCGTGCCCGGTGACACGGTGAGGACAGCGCTTCATGTAGACCGGCACAACTACCATCTGGTTGCGGTCGCCCGCGCGGCCAAGACCGTATCCACGCCCGCCGGGGTCTTTGACTGCATAGCGGTTGTCCCGAACGCGGGTGGTCCGCTGGGCACGGTGTACCTGACGGACGATGAAGAGCGCATACCAGTTTCCATTCGCACGAGGGTGGGAGGTCTGGTGGTGAGTGCGTCGCTTCGCTCAATATCAAATGAGGAGGAGCCTTGAATCTGCACGCGGTTATCCTGTGCGGCGGCAGGGGAGAACGGTTCTGGCCTAAGAGCCGCCGTGGACTGCCTAAGCAGTTCATAACGTTGTTCGGCCGGCAATCGCTGACTCAGGAGACCAGCGCGCGCGTCCTGCCGCTCTGTCCGTACGGTAGTCAGCTCTTTGTGGCGCCGGCCGAGTTCGAACCGGTGCTGCGTCGCCAGCTTGGGCATGACGCGAACCTTGTGTTTGAGCCGATGGGGCGTAATACAGCGCCTGCCATCGGCCTTGCCGCCGAGTACCTCGCGGTAAAGGCCCCGGACGCAACGATGCTGGTCCTGCCGGCCGACCACTTGATCGAGGACCGAAACGCTTTCCTGAAGGCAGTGCGGGCGGGGGCAAAACTGGCGCAGCGGGGATTGCTCGTTACATTCGGAGTCCGCCCGGAGCGGCCGGATACAGGGTACGGCTACATACAACTCGGTAACCGGATTGCGGGAGAAGGGCAACTGACTGCCCACCAGGTGCAGGCCTTCAAGGAGAAGCCCAGCCCGGCCAGAGCACGCGCATATCTCGCGGCCGGTGAGTATGTATGGAACAGCGGCATGTTCATCTGGCGCGTGGACGCAATCTTGTCCGCATTCCGGACGTTCATGCCCGACTTCCATGACGAATTGGAGGAGTTCGGCAAGTCCATCGGCACGCGTCGAGAGAAAGCGGCGCTTGCACGTCTGTACCGACATTCGCCGTCCATTTCGATCGACTACGCGGTGATGGAAAAGGCGGACAACGTCGCCTGCGTGCGCGGCTCGTTCGATTGGGACGACGTCGGGTCCTGGCTGGCTCTGGCCCGTCACGCGAAGCCCGACGATTCGGGTAATGTGGCCAACGGCCGGCTCGTCGCCAAGGACTCATCCCGCTGCATAGTTGACTCGGACTTTGGCATCGTAGCAGCCCTGGGCGTCAAGGACCTTGTCATCGTGCGCGCCGGAGATGCGGTGCTGGTTGCGGACAAGAAGCGACTAGGGCAGATCAAGCAGCTCATCGCCGACATCGCCGCCCTTCAAGATGGCCGCCGCTTCCTGTGACCTTCCATCAGGGGCTCGGGGTTGGGGACTAGGGGCGAGGCTGGGCATTCGGACACCTCTGGCGCCAACTCTGGACTCTGGATTCTGCATTCTGGTTTCTGAATTCTCCCCTTCCTGATGAAACTCCTCCTCGCCACCCGCAACCGCAACAAAGTCGTCGAGATGCAGCGTGCGCTTGAAGGCACCGGATGGCAGGTGATGCTGCTATCGGATGTCCCAGGTGCGCCGGAAGTGGAAGAGGACGGAGCCACGTTCGAAGAGAATGCGCTCAAGAAGGCGCGCAGCGCGGCCCGGTTCGCCAACCTGTGGACGCTGGCTGAGGACTCCGGCCTGGAGATAGATGCGCTCGGGGGAGAGCCGGGAGTAAGGTCGGCCCGCTACGCGGGCGAAGGCGCGAGCGATGCCGACCGCATCCGGAAGGTTCTGGCCCAGCTCGTATCGGTCCGTGACGAACAACGCATGGCCCGGTTCCGCTGTGTGATGTGCGTCGTCGAACCATGCGGTGATGAGAGATGCTTCGAGGGTCGCTGCGAGGGTCGGATTGCCCATTGCTCACGTGGCTCGTCCGGGTTCGGATACGACCCGATATTCATCCCTGAAGGGTACGAGCAGACGTTTGCCGAACTCGGCCTGAGCGTCAAGAGCACAATCAGCCACCGCGCCCGCGCTCTACAGCAGGTGATTGCGTTTCTGCGCGAGACGGAGGAGAGCCGGAGACCTGAGTAACCGCAGGTTATGCAGATGGCGCAGATTCCCTTCGAGCCTGGACCCCAGAATCTCCGGGTTCCTCACTGCGAACTGCAAACTGGTCACTGGGCAAAACGGGGACTGTACCTTCGCAGGGCCCTGTGCGACTCCCAGGGACTGTCCCCGCTTTGCCCAAGAGCGAATTGACTTCTGTCCGAATCCCGTCTATATTAACGAAGAGTGACGAACACAGGTTCTTTCCGGGGAGTAGCGCAGCCCGGTTAGCGCACCACGCTTGGGACGTGGGGGCCGCTGGTTCAAATCCAGTCTCCCCGATTTAGGAGAGGGGTCAGGGACTAGGGGTCAGGGGACAGGGCCGGACACGGCAAGCTTGCGTCCGTCACTGGAGTCCTCGAATCCTTGATTCCTCGACCCCTCTTCTTCGGCTGCGCCTGTAGCTCAGATGGATAGAGCATCGGATTTCTAATCCGATGGCCGGGGGTTCGAATCCCTCCAGGCGCGCTGCTAAGTTACTTAGGTAGGGTTTTGTCGTAACACCTTTCGGAGCTCTTTCGTGGCCGCCCTCTGGTCCTCAGAAGTCCACTCACAGTGAGCTGTGTCTCTCGAAATGTAGGTTGTCCTTCTCCGGTGACGGGATTCGCCGTGTCAACGGCACCGCTAGGCGTTCAACCAGTTCCGTTGGCACAAGCTTGGCACAGGTGCACTCAGGGTCGCCGAGCTTTCGCATGTGGCATTGTGCCGGTTTGCTGGTGAAACCTCTGGTTCTGTTTCCATTCAGCCAGCTGTTCGAGAGACGGGCCGGACGCTGGCTGGGGCAATCGCTCGAGTCACTAGTCCGTGCTTTGAGGACGATCTCTCGTGGTTTGCGAAGTCCGATCCGATAGCGCCGTGCTTGCGGTCAGGTAAGAGAGAACTGCCGTCGGAGGTTTCCGTCGCGCGGAGTTCGGAAACTTGCCGGATTCCGGTGGCTTTCTGTTTCTCACATCCAAGTTGAACATGCTCAAGCGATTGTGCCGATGGCCCGAGGAGGTAGTGTCGCCAAGCATGTTTGAGTCTCTGTGTCATTTGGGACAACCGGTGAAGGCTCCGCGTGGCTGATGCAGGGGTTCGCGAAGGATTGACAGTGAACGCGGTTTCGCTAGCCTTCCGACATCCAGCACCGAGGAAGGGCACATGTCGTGAACATACCAAACGAGCCCCGTACCCGCCATCGCCGCGACGTGCGCGGAGTGGTTCGCGGCTGGTGGCGCAGTTGGGAATGGCCGGCAGTCGGAGTGCTTGCCTTGATCGGACTTGCACTCGGCTATCTGGGCCTGTTGCGTTTCTACGCTGACGCGCCGGCCTGGCAGCGTCACCCATGGGAAATCCTCTATGCCACCACCCAGCTTCTTTCGGTGCAGTTCGGCGGATACGACCGCCCGCTGCACTGGACCCTGCAGGTAGCCCGACTCCTGCTGCCGGCGATTGCCGGGTACGCGGCGGTCAAAGGTCTCGCCGCACTATACTTCGAGCAACTCCAGACCCTGCGCGTGCGACTCTTCGTTCGCAATCACACCATTATCTGCGGCCTCGGACAGAAAGGCCTGCTGCTGGCGCGGGGGCTGCGTGCACGTGGCGAACCCGTCGTGGTCATAGAGAACGACGCGGAGAACGACCTCATCCGCTCGGCCCGCGACGCCGGTTCCAGTGTGCTGCTGGGCGACGCCACCGAACCCTACATGCTCCGCCGGGCCGGCATCAGTCGCGCCCGACACGTCGTGGCGGTCTGCCGTGACGACGGGCTCAACGCCGAAATCGCGATCCGGACCCGAGAACTCGCGGAGCTGTCCGGCAATAGCCTGCACTGCGTCTGCCACATCTTCGATTCGCGTCTCTGGACGCTGCTGAAGGAACACCAGGCCGAGGCCGTGAAAGGCAACTTCTCGTTGGAATTCCGCAATGTTTACGCCGAGGGCGCGACCGAACTGCTGAAGAACGACCCGCGCTTCCCGGACCTGACCTCCGGCCCCGTGCCGCACGCGCTCATTGTCGGGGTCGGTCGCATGGGCGAGAGCCTGGCAGTGGAACTGGCAGGAAGATGGCAGGTCGTGCGCCGCGAGGACGCACGCCGAATGCGAATCACCCTTGTCGACCGTCACGCCGAAGCCAAGCGTGACTTCCTGATGTCGGAATACCCGCAGCTCGCTGACGCATGGGAACTGTGCCCGGTCCAGCTTGAAGTTGACTCACCGGAATTTCAGACAGGAAGATTCCTCTCTGGCACGCGGCAGGACATCGACATCCAGAGAGCATACGTCTGCCTCGACAGTGACTCGCTGGCCCTCAGCGCGGCGCTCAGAATTGAACGTCAACTCCGGATGTACAACCGTCGGATCGCCATCGTGCTTCGGACGAGACAATATGGTGGGCTTGCCGTCCTGCTTCGTCACATTGACGACCCGGAGTGCCCGCAGGACTGCGTGAAGGTCTTCGGCCTGCTCGACCACACCTGCAAGCCGGAACTCTGGCTCGACGAGAACGTAGCCTGACCCCAATTGAAAGGACCATCGTGAAATACACCCCGCGACCGATCGACACCGAGAATGTAACTCTGTCCGCCGACCTGGTCGAGCTTACCGAACGGCTGGCCGAGAACGCCCACGACGTCTGGGCGCTTCAGCGCATCGCGCAAGGCTGGACCTGGGGCGAGGAACGCGACGACAAGACCAAGACCCACCCTGACCTTATGCCATACGCCAACCTGCCGGAATCGGAAAAGGAATTTGACCGCAGCACGGCGATGGAGACCCTGAAGGCCATCATCGCACTGGGATACAGCATTGCTCGGAGGGAGCCATGACGCCAAGTGGAGTCGACTCAGGATACACATCCGACCCCAGGACAATCATCGTATGCGGCGACCTCTTGAGGGACATATACCTCATCCAGAGCGGTGTCCCTCCCAGCGCGCACCACGAGGAACCTACGAACACGATTGCGGCCAACACCCCGGGGGGCGCCTGGTATCTATCACACTTGATTGGCAAGATATGCGAGGACGTCCCGCCCGGCAGCGACTGGAAACTGACGGCCCCGCTGGGGGCCGACGACGTCAACCACGAAGAGAAGCTAGTGTGCACGGCTTACCAGGTCTGCGCCCGGTTCCCCCGAGACGGCGGCACATCAGACAACGACACTTGGCGCATCAAGCACTTCCTGGGGTGCGAACGACCCAAAGGGGAAGCCAGACCGGAACCCATACCACGCGACAGGCGCGACCCCTACCTGCTTGTCATCGATGACCTAGGACTGGGCTTCGGCGCAGAGCAGAACCGCTGGCCTCTTGCCCTGCAGAAAGGTGGTAATCCCGCACACATAGTCGTGAAGACATCCTCGCTCCCTCTCGGGCCTCTATGGCAACTGCTGCTCGGGAGATTTGCGATGAGACTCACGGTTGTGCTCTCAGTTAGGGCGCTGAGGATGAAGTGCGCCGCCATATCACAGGCGCTTTCATGGGATGCAGCAGTCGAGGAGATCACGGACGAATTCGTTCACGGCGCGTGTACTCAGGATCTGTCACGTTGCGGGC
>DATJQV010000047.1 GCA_035505375.1 bacterium
CGCTGTCATGAGAAACTCCGACGCCCCGCAGCCGAGGGCAGGCTGCGAGGCGTCAGCAGTGTGAGGTCCGACGTATTGCTACAACTTGAGCACATCCACGATGGCGGCGGTGACTTCCTTCATGTCCGCCATTGTGAGGTCGCCCATGTGCGCGATACGGAAGGTCTTTTCCTTGATGTCGCCGTAGCCGTTCGAAATCTGCATCCCGCGCTTGCCCAGCTCGCCGTTCAGGTCCTTGACGACGATGTTGCGGGTGTTGGCAACCGTGGTCAGGGTTACCGACTCGTAGCCCGGTTCAGGGTAGACCTTGAAATACTTGTTCGCCCACTCGCGGGTGAACTTCGCCATCTCGAGGTGGCGCTGGTAGCGGTTCTGCATCCCTTCCTTCACGATGTGTTCGAGCTCGACGTCGAGCGCCCAGAAGAGCGACACGGCCGGTGTGGTCGGGGTCTGGAAGTCCTTCTCGTACCGCTTCAGCATAGCGTCGTAGTCGAAGTAGTAACCGCGGTCGGTTACGGTGCGGCACTTGTCCAGCGCACGCTGGGACACGATAGAGATGGCGAGGCCGGGCGGCAGCGCGACCGCCTTCTGGCTCGAAGCGACGACGATGTCGAGGCCGAGCGCATCGATGTCGAACCAGTCGCCCATCAGTCCGGAGACCGCGTCGACCAGGATAAGCACGTCCGGGTACTTGGTCCGGACCAGCTTGGCGATATCCTCAATCGGATTGCGCACGCCGGTCGATGTCTCGTTCTCGGTGATGGTGATGGCCTGATAGCCGCCCTTGGCCAGCTCGGCATCCACCATCTCCGGCTTGATAGCCTTGCCCCATTCGACGGCGATGGAGCCGGCCTGCTTGCCGCAGGCCTTGGAGATCTTGAACCAGCGGTCCGAGAACGCGCCGTTGACCGTGTGCAGGATCTTGCCCGTCACGACGTTGCGCAGCGCGCCTTCCATGCAGCCGGTGCCGGAAGACGTGAACCAGAACACGTAGTTCTTCGTGTTCAGTATCTGCTTCGACTTGTCGACGCAGCGCTTGTTCAGCTCGCCGAAATCCTTGGAACGGTGGGGAATCATCCACTGTCCCTGTGCCTTCAGAACTTCCTCCCTGACCTCGGTCGGGCCGGGGACGAACAGCTTCTTGTGTGCCAAACTACCTCCTTAGTTCGGAATCGGATAGTTCAGAATCCAGAACGCAGAGTCCAGAATCCAGAGTTTCGGAACATTCTGAATTCTGGTTTCTGGTTTCTGAATTCTGGTCTATCCGGTCCCTCATTTGCCTATAACCTGTACCTGGACCCGCCTCTGCCGCGGGCCGTCGAATTCGCAGAAAAAGACTCCCTGCCACCGGCCGAGCGCCAGTCGCCCTTCCTCGACCGGTATCGCCTGGCAGGAGCCGACCATTGCCGCCTTGATATGCGCGTCGGAATTCCCTTCGGAATGGGCGTAGCCGGCGCGATGGGGGACAAGCTTCGATAGAGCTTCGGTGATGTCGCTGGCTACGTCCGAGTCGTAGCTCTCGTTCACCGTCACGCCTGCGGTCGTGTGCGGCACGTAGACGAAGCACATCCCGGAACCGACCTTGGACTGTGCGACCGCATCCTTCACCTTGTCGGTAATATCGAGAAGCTCGGTGCGAACATGCGTTGTCACGTCGAAACTCGTCATGCGGCCCGAGGAATCTTACCCTCGGCCGCTACCGGTGTCAACCGTCAAGCGGCGGGGACATGCCCGCGAAAGCGGGGACTGTACCGGCGAGCGTCCGACGCGAGCCTCCGAGGGACTGTCCCCAGTTTTCGCCTGGGATCGTGTCCCAAGCCGCTCTTGGGCGCTTTGCTACCGGGCCACGACCAGCCGGGTCGAGTGTGTTGTCGCTCCCGCCTCCAGGCGAAGGAAGTAGACGCCGTTGGCCAGTCGGCGCGTGTCGAGCGAGAGCGTTTGGTTCCCGGTCTTCATACGACCGGAGAACAGACTGGCGTACTTGCGACCGGCCACATCAAATGCCGAGATGCGGACCGGCCCGGCCTGGGTCAGGTTGAAGGACAGTGAGACCATTCGCGACGCGGGATTAGGCTGCACGCGGAACGCGACCGGTGTCGCGGCGTAGTGATGAGAGAGCACTCCGACGACATCCGGGATTGCTGCCGCACGCATGCGCTCGGCGAGGTAGGGGGCCGCCTCGTCGCACGCAAAGGCAATGCCGGCTCCGCCTCCTCCAT
Source organism: bacterium (assembly GCA_035505375.1). Classification (NCBI taxonomy): domain Bacteria; species bacterium. The sequence goes on from DATJQV010000047.1 coordinate 2,220, forward strand.
TGGCTGACAACATACCGCCGGACCAGACCGAGCTCCCGGTGTCCGATGTCACCAAGCGGAACGGGAAAGAATCCAGCAGCCGTCCGGCGGGCGTAATACGGGCCTCACAGAGTTGATACAATCCCCCGCTGTCGGCACGGCAGAGCAACAACGTGAAATCAGTACCGTCGAAGCCCACGTGGGCCTGGCCGCCGAAATACTTATGACTCACGGAGTCGAGGAGCGTGCCACTGGGTGAGACCCGCCAGCATTTGGAGTTATCGTCGTCGACAACGAGATAGACTCCGCTCCCGAAAGCCAGCTCCGGTGTGCTTCCGCCATGACCAATCGTGATGTCGGAGGTATCCAACAGTGTGCCGTTCGTCCGGGCGCGGGCGCAACGGTACACGATATCGCCATCGCATCGTGCGACGAGGAAGTTGGCGCCGTCGAATGCGACTCGGGGACGTACGGGTTGCCCTACCTGTCTCACCATGAGCTGCAGCGATGCCGAGTCCAGAATGGCCCCCGCGGGTGTGATTCGACATCCGCGAATGCCTTTCGTGGAACCACTCTCGGCCCACACAACCAGAAAGGATGAGTCGCCGAACGCGACGTCGGGCGGGTCCAATGTCTTGCCAGAGTCCGGCATCCGCAGCGGCTCGCTGTCCAGTAGGACGCCGGCAGGGCTGATTCTTCTCGCCCACGTTGCGGCGGAATCGACCCACGTCACCATGTAGCATCCACCTCCGAATGCTACCGCCGGCCAGGCATAAGGCGCATGTTCTTTCGGGCCGGCTACGCAGATCGGGTAAGCGTCGAGCAGCGCGCCCTCGATGTTGAATCTTGACGCACAGAGCGAGAATTTCCTTGCCCACGTGGAATCGCGCGACTGTTCCAACCAAGTGGCGAGAAAATTCGCGCCATCCGAGGCTAAATCGCCGCAGTTTTGGATGCTGGCGCTGTAGGACAGGATTCGCGGAACCGAATCCTCAAGACTTCCGTCTATGCCCACCCTGCGGGCGAGCGCCTGGCGATTGTCTTCGGAGTTCTCCCCACGGATGAGTCGCTGCGCCCAAATCACAAAGTAGCCATTGCCGCACGGGGCAGCCGTGGGATCCCCGGGTGCGTCACCCCATCCGTCATATCCCGCGGCAGAGATCTTCACCGGCACTGAATCCAGACGGTTCATCGCCGCGTCCATCCGGACCCCGACGAGAGTCAGGCTGTCGAGGTCCCAGACGGAGTCACGCCTGAAAAGGAACAGCGTCGTGTCTCCATTTGACGCTGCCGACGTCCCACCATGTGCATACGTCCCGATCAGGACTCCACCGTCATCCAGAACCACACCGCTGTCGGTGACGCGTGAGCCTCTGATGTCATTGCCGCTGTCGTTCCACGCAACTATGAAGTTGTTCCGGTCATGGGTGACGGATGGACTGGATGCGCTGACGCCATGCCTGATAGGGAACCCGGTTGAATCATCTATGGTTCCGTCCGGAAAGACGAAGTTGCCGCTGACGCCGATTGTGTACCAGTCGTTCCAAACCGCAAGATATCTGTCCTGATGGAAGCATAGTGCTATATCTGCCTGCCTGCCATGCTGCAGCGGCGCCACAAGACGAGGCGGACTATCCAGGACGACGCCCTGCTGCGATACCCGGCAGAAGAAGGCCGTCTTGCCGAATGTGTCAGGGTACGCAATCCAGGTCACGAGAAAGTTGGTGCCGTCGAAGCCGACTGCCGCTTTCAAACCTTGGGGATGCCCATTCTGGAGCACTGCCCGTGCCGTTATGCGACCATCCGAGTCCACCAGTGCGCATCCGACCACGTTGGTTTCGGCCCACGCCACCAGGAAGTTATGCTCACCCCATGCCACTGCCGGCGAGCCGTATCCGCCGATGGCAATCTGAGAAGAGTCCACGAGTTCGCCATTACCGTTCAGTCGTACCGCTCGCGTTCCTTCCGCATCCCACACCACCAGTCCCACATCGGGGCCGAATGCTACGTGCGTGCCCATGACGTCGTGGAATCCCGGTATAAGTGCGCGCGTAGTGTCGAGCATGAACGACGGGAATGGCTGGCTCAGGGCGGCTGAGCCGGGGATGAGCAGGCAGAGGAGCAAGACCAAGGCAGGCGCTGCGGCCTGCGCAGAGCAGAGCGAACCGTTGCGGTTCTTCATTTCTACCTCCCGCGCCGGACGTATCCGGCGGCTTCCGACAGGTGCCTTCGCCATCAAATATAGACCGTCAAGGGAGCTTGTCAACAGAGACCGTGAACCCCGGAACCGAGATAGATGTGGAAGGAGAGGCGGACCGGACGCGGAGACTATCCACAGATTACACCGATTACACAGATTCTCTCTGAGGTACGGACCGGAGGCGAAGGTTAACCGCAGATGACGCAGATTGCGCAGATGCTGGAGGAGGGGCGGACCGGACGGGAAGACTATCCACAGATTACGCCGATTACACAGATTCTCTCTGAGGTACGGACCGGAGGCGGAGGTTAACCGCAGATGACGCAGATTGCGCAGATGTTGGAGGAGGGGCGGGCCGGACGGGAAGACCACCCGCAGATTACGTAGATTACACAGATGCTGTCAGAGGTGCGGACCGGAGGCGGAGGTTAACCGCAGATGACGCAGATTACGCAGACGTTGGAGGAGGGGCGGACCGAACGGGAAGACTATCCGCAGATTACGCAGATTACACAGATGTCCCGGACTGGAGACTGACCACAGATGAACACTCATGGACACCGATGTGAGGAATCGGCCCGATCATCCGTGTTTATCCGTGGTTGACCATTCCGGAGCTGAATCTGCGAAATCTATGGAATCTGCGGATGTTCTGTTCCTCAGGCCGGGTCCGGAATCGCCAGCGTGTCCTTCCGCAGATGGTCCAGCACCTCGCGCTTCAGCTCCCGCGCCACCCACTTGTCCTCGATGATCATCACCTCTTTGTTCAGGGTCTCACCGCTGAAGTGCTTCGACTTCTTCCACGCCTCCCGGCAGAAGTTCAGATAGGCGGGATAGGTATAGGTCGGCACACCGTGGGTGCCGATGACGACCTTGGCCTTCTCCTCAAGGGCGGTGAGTTCGACCTGCGCGTCAAGCTGCTTCGATAGCATCCGGGACCGTCGCTTGTCGGTCTGCTGCTTGATGACCTCGGTATCGTGCTTCAGAGTGTAGTTGTATATGCGATCATCTGATGACTTCACTGGCATCTAGACCTCCTGTTCGTATGCACATCTCAGCCTCGCTCCGTATTGTCCCTGCAGCCTCAAGTTCAGTCGGGGATCGGAGCCTTCTACGCTTGGCCGCAGGCGACAACACTGCAATTTCAGTATAACGCGTCGCTGGAATCAAAGCAAGTATCGTGAACTTAATAATTGCACACTGGGCCGAGCGTTCTGCGGTCCTAACGGCTGAATGCCTGGTAGCCTATTATGCTGCAATATATGCATTATAGGGGGCTAGCCCCTAGGCTAGCCCTAGGTCAGCCTTGTGGGCTGCCCGGAGGCCTGACCATAGTTCAGCCTTATCCACCATCTTAGGTTCGGCCTAACTATCTGCATTATGGTCAGTTGACTATGTTGAGTACCGCACTGACGTATCCACTGCTGTATCTGTTGCCCTACCAGCGGCATAGTGACTGATGCATCAAGTACATCTTACCGGTACGGCTGTAGGTCCACTGATAGAGACGAGAATGGCCTTTGTCGGAGACAGTCTTGCGGGTACGGTCGGTTGTCGTTGCACCGGACTTGGCAGGACGCTTCATTGGGGCTTTCTAACGGGTTTGTCGGAATTGGACTTGGATGTGACGATTGCTGCCCTGAGGCAGCTACAGCGTTCAGCCGGAAGCGCCGGTACCGATTTGGCTCGGGTCGAGCTTCAGGACACCGGGACGGGATGGGCTGCGGTTGAAGCCGAGTGCTAGCGGGGACTGATGACGAGTTTGCGGGAGACGAGAGGGACGGACCCTTGTAGAGTGGCCAGGTAGACACCCGGCGGAAAGTCGCGCAGGTCAAGCTGCGTGATGCCGGATGGGTTGAGGGCGAATGTACGTACGGCTCTGCCGGCGACATCGCGGATTGTCAGCCTGCGCACTCTCCCCACCGCCAGCGAGCAGCGGACGGTGACGAATCTGCCGCTTGCCGGGCTCTGGGCGAAGGCAAGTTTCGGCAGCGCGACGTTGCTGCTCCGCACCGAGTCTCGCGGGGGAATGTGAACATGGCTGGTGTCGCCCGTGTCGGGCGAGAAGGTGTGGCTGAACCAGACATCATCCAGGTAGACATCATTACCGCTCCCTGATGCCCGGTGACGAAATGCGACTCTGATGGTATCTCCGTCGAATGCGTCGAGTGACACCGAGTGACGGCAGTACGCCGTGGTCCATGTGTCGAGCGACAAGAGGGTGACAGGTAAG
>DATJQV010000048.1 GCA_035505375.1 bacterium
CCCATATCATATGGACGCAGTTGGACTACCCAATGACCGGCTGCATAGGGGTCAGTGATTGAGCGCCCGACATAGTCGGGCCGCTGGTCAGGATGCTCTTTTGTTATGACCGGCGCAGTCAACTGTAGACCAACAAGGTCAAAATGGAAAAGGAGGCAGAGATGAGAAATGGAGCGAGAGCTGCTGCGGTGCTGCTGCTCGCAATGACTGTGGTCGCGGGCGTGGGCTGCGCGCTGGGCGAGACGCTTTCCGTCACGCCCGGCGATGTCGTCGTGATAACAGGTACTGTCGGGGAACAGAACGTGGCGCGAGTTGTGCTCCGCGTGGACGTACCCGAGCAGGTGCAGAGCGCCAGAATCGACTTCACTGAGCTAACATTTCCCGCGTTTCTAGGTGACACGAGCCCGGCGGTCGTCACAGTCGCGGCTCATTGCGCTCAGACATCGTGGGATGGCGGCGGAGTAACTTGGTCGGCGCCGTGGAGTCGGCCGGGGGGTGACTTCGACTCCGTGGCTTGTGCGCGTTACGCATCGTTGCCCGGCCGCACGCATCCCGTGGTGCTGGATATCACCAAGGCAGTGCGGGACTGGCAGCACGGAAGGAACAACTATGGTCTGTTCCTGAAGCGGCCGGACGCGGAGGGCGGCGGATTCCTGGGCGAGCGGGACCGTCTACGCACCGCCCTCAACTCAGCCCGCGTGAAGTTCTACTTTACGCCAGTTCAACAATAACCAGAGCGCAGAGCGACTATGCGCTCATTGGCTGTCCTCGTGGTGCTGCTGGCGCTCTCGGCCTGCGCCCTCGGCTCAGGCTGGGTCGGGCAGGGCAGGGTCGACGGACCAAACGACGGCCCTGCGGACCAGCAACCAGTAGTGGGCGTTGACCCTACGGGCCGACCCTGGGTGGTGTGGAACACAAACGCGACGGACACATCACTCCTCTATTCCACGTGGAACGGGACCAGTTGGGGAAGGGGACGGGCAGTAAGCGCGAACGACTCTGGCGTATGGGGACAACTGCTGCCGGACGTAGCATTCGATGGGCAGGATAGGGCCTGGCTAGTCTGGAACAATGGCTATGAAAACAACAGCAGTGTCATCGCTGCCTGTCACTGGGATGACTCTCAATGGAGCGCGGAACAGCAGGTCAGTCCACCGGATTCGGACTTGACCGATGTGTACTTCGCACCGAGGGTTAGCTGCGGAGGCGGACAGGTCTGGTGCGTCTGGTACGGAGGACCAAGCGATGCGTTGCCTTACTCGGTGTATGCCAGCCGCTGGGACAGTCTGAAAGGTCGCTGGGGGCAAGAGACGCGCGTGAGTCCGCCGGACGGCAACGACCATTGGTGGTGCGACGTAGCAGTTGATTCTTTGGGGACTCCTCACGTTGTCTGGTGCACGCATCCCTTGTATACAGTTTTCTACAGCTACTTCGACGGCCAGCGGTGGGTCGCGCCGACTCCGGTGAACGACACGACGCAATTCACTGCCTCGCCTTGGGCCAGTCCTCGCATCGTGATAGACCGCACCGGCGTAATGCAGCTCTGCTTCACCGGTGCAAAGGTCGGAGCCTCGCATCGCGACATCCTCTACACCCAGGACAAGGGCTCAGGTTGGCTGCCCTGTCAGATGGTTACGCACGACAGTGTACACGACGTATGGTACTCCGACATTGCCGCTGACCGACCCGACAACGTCTGGATAGCATATGACCGGCAGGGTGAGGGCACAGACCAGTTCCGCGTGTATGCCACGCATCTTGATGGCCACGCCTGGTCATCCGAACAGAGGCTAAGTAGCGGCATGAGCTCGCGAAACCAAGGGCCGGCGCTCGCCCTCGACGCAGGTAACTTGCCTTGGGTCGTATGGCAAGGCGTGGACAGTGCTTCAGGCCATTACGGCATCTACTACGATAGATACGCGTCCGCGGGCGTGGCAGAGGGGGCGGCTCTGACGCCGCCTGTCGCCGCGCTGACCCAGACATACATGCTACCACACGGTTGCGCGGTGACGTACGACCTGCTCAGGCCTGCTCACGTCAGACTGGACGTGTACAGTCTGACGGGCAGGCTGGTCAGGAGTATTGATGAGCCCGAGACAGGAGCCGGCAGGCACGCCGCAGTCTGGGACGGCAAGGGTTCTAGAGGACGCAATGTCTCTGCCGGGGTTTACGTCTGCCGTCTCCAACTTGGAGAAGAAGCAACAACAGTCAAGCTAGTCTTGGTTCGACATTAGCAATAGGAGGATTTCATGCGCAGTGTGTATGCGATTGTGATCGTGGTTTCGGTGGTAGTCGGCGGCGCGCTGAATGCTCTGTGGGCAACCATCAGGATGGTGCCGGAGCAGTACCCTGCGGGTATCAATGCTGCTATCGCTGCCGCACAAGACGGCGACGTGATTTCGGTTTGGGGCCCGCCGCCGGGCCAGCCGTTATATCCGCCGTACCACTACTATGAGAATGTGAACTTCAATAACAAGAACTTGGTTGTCGCAAGCCGGTGCTTTCTACCGGGATGGACGGGCTGCACTCCTACCTACGACTCGGTGGTCATCAACGGCCAACAACTCGGCTCAGTCGTGACGATGGCAGGTTCTGAGGATGACGTGCTGGAGGGGTTCACGATCCGGAATGGGAGCGCCTCCGGCTACGGAGGTGGGGTCATCTGCAACGAGGGCTCCATCCTGAATAACCACATTCTGGACAACTTCGCCGAGTTGGGCGGGGGCGGGTTGTTCTTCGGGAATTACGCCGGCGCTTGCTGGATACACGATAATCTGATCGAGGATAACAGCACTTCAGGGTATGGCGGTGGCATTCTGGTGCATGCCAGGGGTTGCAGCATCCGGCGGGATACCGTCAGAAACAATACGGCTTCAAACCGCGGCGGCGGAATCAACCTGGTTTTCCAGAGCGAGGACGGCGGGTCGCTTACGCCGCCGCCGGACGACAGCGTCACGGACAACGTCGTTGTCGGTAATCACCTGACCACGTCGGATGCGCTAGGTGGCGGCATTCTTGCATGGGGCTATCCCATGGCGGCTCGCAGGAACGTGGTGATGGACAACGACAGCAACGGCGTCTACGTGTACTTTCCTCTCGTTGGCGGCGGTGGTTCGCCTACGGACTTGGGCGATGCCGGTGACCCGGGTTTCAACATCCTGATGGGAAACGACAGTCACGACCTCGTAGTCGAATTCGCCACGGAACCGATCACCCAGATCCACGCAGTTGGCAACTACTGGGGATATCTGGACACACATACGATACGCGGGCGGATATTGTCCGATCCGCCCAACGACGTGCTCTTCGACCCGGTGGCGGCGTCCAGTAAGTGGTTCGATGTCGATCTCGAACCACTTTCTACCTGCTCAACCGGCGTGCTGGTGACCGGTGATCTGCAGGTGACGCGTTCGCTTACTATCGTTGAGGGTGAGACGCTAGTGTTCTACCACACCCCTGACACGCCTCTCTCGTCTCTCACCGACCTGGTTGTGTCAGGTTCGGGTACGGTGCTGACTTCGGCCGGCACGGCTGAGAACATGATTGAGTACGTGCCACAGCGTGTGGATCCTCTCGGGCTGGACTACTGGTACGGAGTCAGAGTGCTTGCGCCGGCGGACGCACAGTTTTCTGGGAGCGAAGTCAGACGGGCCTACTGGGGAATCGACGTGGGGCCAGGTGGGTCGGCAGAAGTGACGGACTCAAGGCTCGACAGTTGTCTGTACGCGGGCGCCAGTTGCCAGTCAGGGGCATTGGATGTGGAACTGAGCAACGTCTCATACAATGGGGTTTACGGAGTCCGGTACCAAACGGACAACACGTTGCACCACTGCGGTGTGGCTCAGTGCACCCTCAACTACAACGGCATCGCTGGCGTGTCCATCGTTGGACCTGGAACGAGCAACGTTCTCGCGCCGAACCAGATTTCGGCCAATCTGATAGATGGCGGTGGTATCACGCTGCACGGGATTGAAGCCGCGGACAATGCAAGTTGGACCAGTATCGGTAACAACCAGGTCACCGGGTGCGACCAGGCGGGCATCGCGATCACGTCATCCGCGCCAGGGCTGGATGGAAATCAGGTTTCCGGGTGCAACATGTCCGGGATTGAACTCACTTCATGCTCGCCTACGCTGCGAGTACAGAACAACACGGTGCAGAACAACAACGAGGGCATAGCCTGCATTGATGGATCGAGTCCGAAGGTCCGGGGTAACTTAGTGAGCCAGCATATCTGTGGTGTGTATTGCGACCAAACTTCGGCTCCCGACCTTGGGACCGTGGAAGACCCTGGCATGAACAGTATCCTCATGGATAACTATTACTGGGTCGTCAAGCTGGCGAACCCACTGTACCCGGACTCGGTGATGGCCCAGCTCAACTGGTGGGGCACCGATGACGTCAACTCGTACGGTGGGAAGTTCCAAGGTCACGTCGACTCCTTCCCGTGGTTGCATGGTCCCCCGCAGGACGGCGGACAGCAAAGCGCGGGCGCAGTGTCGCTACGCTTGGTGACAGGTCTGGACCGACTGCAGCCGATGCCAATGAGAAGCACGGCTCGCATTCCGTTCCAGGTCGCTCGTGCCGGGCAGGTAGCGCTCAGCATCGTGGACGTCTCCGGCCGGTTGGTTCGAACGCTCGTGCGTGGTGAACGCGGGGCCGGTCGGTACAACCCGACATGGAATCGCACCGACGACCGTGGAAGACGAGTTGCGGCCGGGGTCTACTTCTGCACGCTCGACGCTGAGAAGCGACACTTCTGCCGGAAAGTGGTGTTGACCAAATAAGTGCAAGGAGGTAAAGATGAGAGAAGGAACAAGAACAGTGGTGATACTACTCGCAATCATCGCGGTTGCGGGTGTGCGCAGCGCACTGGGCGAGACTCTTTCCGTCGGGCTCAGCGACGTCGCCGTGATAGCGGGCAACGTCGGGAAGAATGACGTGGCGCGTGTCGTGCTCCACGTGAACGTACCCGAGCCGGTGCTCAACGCCAGCATCGACTTCGCGGAACTCACATTCCCTGCATTTCTAAGTGACACAAGTAAGGACGCCGTCACAGTCGTAACCCACTGTGCGCAGACGCGATGGCAGCGCGACCGAGTGACGTGGACAGAGCCGTGGAAGCGGCAAGGCGGCGACTTTGACTCGGTGGGCTGTGCATGGTACGCGTCGGTGCCGGGCCGCAAGCATGCAGTTGTGCTCGACATCACCAAAGCCGTCCGAAGCTGGCAGCACGGTCGGGAGAACTGCGGGTTGTTCCTGAAGCGGCCAGAACACGAGGGGGGTGGTTTCCTGGGCGAGCGCGAGCGCCTGCGTGCAGCCCTGAACTCGGCCCGCGTGAAGTTCTACTACACGCCGGGCCAGGAATAGCCCGAGCGAGGAGCGAGCGTGCGCTCACTGCCTGTCTGCGTAGCGCTGCTGGCGCTTTCGGCCTGCGCGCTCGGCTCAGGCTGGGTCGGACAGGAGAGGGTCAATCGTCCCGACGGCGACACTGCCGACAGCGACCCGACCGTCATTGTCGATGGTGCCGGCTGCCCTTGGGTGGTGTGGGATGCTACCCCGGGCGACACGACGCTGTGGTGGACCAGATGGCTCGGCAGCGCTTGGGCAGCTCAGCGCGGAGTATGCCAGAACGCGCCCGGAGTGTGGGCGAGTTGCGGGCCTGACCTCGCGGTCGACGGGCAGGACAGGGTGTGGCTTGTCTGGCAGAACGCCCACGAAAACGACAACTGCAACATAGCTGCGTGCTATTACGACGGTTCCCAATGGACTGTGGAGCAGCCTGTCAGCCCGCCGGACTCGGACTCGACGGACGTGTACTTCCAACCAAAGGTCAGTTGCGGAGGTGGGCAAACCTGGTGCGTCTGGTACGGAGGGCCCAGCACCTCCCTGCCATACTCGGTGTATGCCAGCCGCTGGGACAGCCTGAGAGGTCGCTGGGGGCCAGAGATGCGCGTGAGTCCGCCGGACGGCAACGAGCACTGGTGGTGCGACGTGGCGGTAGACTCGTCGGGGACGCCTCACGTGGTCTGGTGCACCCATCCCTTGTACACAGTCTTCTATAGTCACTTCGATGGCCAAGCCTGGGTTACGCCGACTCCGGTGAACGACACGACGCAAGTCACGGCTTCGCCTTGGGCGAGTCCGCGCATCGTGATAGACCGTTCGGGCATGATGCACCTGTGCTTCACCGGCGCAAAGGTCGGAGCCTCACACCGCGACATCGTCTACACCAGGAACGATGGCTCGGGTTGGCTGCCCTGCCAGATGCTTACGCACGACAGCGTGAACGACGTATGGTACTCCGATGTTGCCGCCGACCGACCCGACAATGTATGGGTGACATGGGACCTGCAAGGCGGTACTGAACAATTCAGCGTACACGTCTCGCATTGGGATGGGGTGGCGTGGTCGTCCGAGCAGCGGCTGGATGATACGACTTCGTACTACAACTGCGGACCTGCCGTATGCTTGGATTCATCAGGCGGTCCTTGGGTCTTTTGGACGGGAGTACCATACACCGGACCGGTCACGGACGACGACGTGTTCTTCAACCGGTTCACGAATGCCAGCCTTGAGGAGGATCGGCAGGCGCCCCCGGCCCACGTGGCCATTCTCCGATGCGCAACGCTGCAGGACCGTTCCTGTTTCGCAGCATCGTTCAGCCTCGCGGAAGCGGCGCGGGTCAGGCTCGTGCTGTGCGATGGGGCGGGGCGGTGCGTTGCGGTGCTGGCCGATGGAAACATGCCTAGAGGGACGCACACCGCCCATTGCCGCACGCCGGTTGCGCCCGGAGCGTACTTCTGCCGGCTTCAGACAGGAGGTAGGTTTGAAACTAGCAAGGTTATTCTGTTGGGGCAGTAGCCCCAGGAGGTTCAAATGACGTCAAGACTGTTGTTGTCGGTGCTATTGCTGTTGGCGCTACAGCCCAAGCTCGTACCGGCCAACGTGATACAGGTGCCAGAGGAGTGGCACACCATTCAGCTCGCAATAAACCACGCCAGTGATGGCGACGTAATCTCGGTTTGGGGCCCGCCGCCGGGCCAATCTGCACCGCCGTACATCTACGACGAGAATGTGAACTTCGGAGGCAGGGACCTCGTCGTTGCGAGTCGGTGCTTTCTGCCGGGGTGGCAGGGCTGCACGCCGACATGGGATTCTGTTGTCATTGACGGCAGGGATAGCGGCCCGGTCGTGACGATGACCGGTTCTGAGAACTCAGTGGTGAAGGGTTTCACGATCCGGAATGGGCGTGCCTCTGCGGGGTTTGGCGGCGGGGTTACCTGCAACGCAGGCTCCATCCTGAACAACCATATCCTTGGCTGCTATTCCGACTCGGGCGGGGGCGGCGTGTACTACGGGGGCTGGTGGGTCGGCGATTGCTGGATAGAAGACAATCTGATCGAGAACAACAGCGCCCCCGGGGGAGGCGGCGGCATCCTCGTGTGGGCCGGGCACTGCAATATCCATCGGGACACCGTCAGGCACGACACGACAGTTAATCGCGGCGGCGGTATCGAGCTGTTCTACCACGACCCTTGGGGCGCGTTGGTTTCGTCGTTGGACACCAGTATCACTGGCAATGTGGTTGACAGCAACCACCTAACCGGGTCGAATCCGGAAGGGGGCGGCATCCTGGCATGGAACTGGCCCTATGCAGCTCGCCGGAACGTGGTGAGAGGCAACGACAGCAACGGCATCTATGTGTACTCAGATACTCAGCAGCTGCTGGACTTGGGTCAGACCTACGACCCGGGTCTCAACGTCCTGACGGGAAACGGCGACCACGATCTGGTGGCCATCCACAACGGGAGTCCGGTCCCCCGCTGCAACGCGGTTGGCAACTACTGGGGCTACCTGGATACGCACACGATACTCGGGCGTATCCTGCATGGTTCAATGCCGCTGAATTACGACCCGGTGGCCGCGTCCAGCAAGTGGTTCGACGTCAATCTCGTGCCGACATCCACCTGCTCGACCGGCGTGCTGGTGACCGGCGACCTGCGGGTGTTTGATTCGCTGACGATAGTGAAAGGCGAGTCGCTCGAGTTCTACGACCATCCCGACAAGACATTCGATAGTGGATATCTTACTGAGCTAATCGTGACGGGTTCAGACGCCGTGCTGACTGCGGTCGGAGCGTCCGATGACACCATCAAGTTTGTGGAGCAGACGGGCCCTGATGCGGCGCCTGAGTGGTACGGAATCCGTGTTCTGGCGCACGCGTACGCGCAATTCGATTGGTGCGAGATCAAGCGTGCCTACAGTGGAATCCACGTTGAACGTCCGGGCGGTCGTGCGGATGTGGCGGACTCTAAGATAGACAGCTGTGAATTCGCGGGTGCCTACGGCGAGCAGGGGTCGCTGGATGTGTCGTGGAGCAACGTCTCAAACAACGAGGTTTACGGAGTCCGCTATGTGACGCACAGTGACTCGGTGCTGCACTGCGGCGTGGCGAACTGCAGCCTAAACTACAACGGCTATGCAGGCGTGTCCATAGATGGACCGGCGACCAGCAGTGTTCTGGCACCGAGCCAGATTGGGAGCAATGTGATAGATGCAGGCGGCATGACTGCAAAAGGGATTGAAGCCGCGGACAATGCAAGCTGGACCAGTATCGAGGACAATCAGGTCTCAGCGTGCGACCAGGCGGGCATTGCGATCACGTCATCCGCGCCCGGGGTGGGCTTGAATCAGGTTTCCGGTTGCAATTACTCGGGTATTTGGCTCGTGTCATGCTCGTCCACGCTTCTTGTGAGCGACAATCAGGTTTCCGGATGCAATGTCGTTGGCATTGTGCTCGATTCATCCTCGGCCGGCGTTGTGTCTAACACCGTGCAGAATAACACCGACTTCGGTATCGCTTGCCTTGAAGGGTCGAATCCGAAGGTCCGGTCGAATACAGTGAGCCAGCATTACTATGGGGTGTATTGCGACCCAACGTCGGAACCCGATCTTGGGACTTTGGATGACCCAGGCAACAACCGTATCCTGACGGACAACAACTACTGGGTTGACAAATTGGAGAACCCGCTGCACCCGGACTCGGTGATGGCCCTGTACAACTGGTGGGGCACCGACAGCGTTGACTATTACGCGCCAACGAAGTTCGAAGGTCCCGTCATCTACAACCCCTGGCTGCACAACGACCCGATGCCGGGCGGCGGACAGCAGGGCGCGGGCGCGGTGTCGCTGCGCCTTGTGACCGGGCTGGACCGGCTGCAGCCGATGCCGATGAGAAGCATGGCACGTATTCCCTTTCAGGTCGCTCGTGCCGGGCAGGTAGCGCTCAGCATCACGGATGCAACTGGCCGTCGGGTACGCACGTTGGTGCACGGTGAACGCGGGGCCGGGCGGTACAACCTGACATGGAATCGCACCGACGACCGTGGAAGACGAGTTGCGGCCGGGGTCTACTTCTGCACGCTCGACGCTGAGAAGCGACACTTCTGCCGGAAGGTCGTGCTTACGGACTAGCTACATTTCGGACCCGTCGTGCAAGAGCTGCCCGCGACCGTGCGGGCAGCCTGCATTTGTAGACCAGTAGGTCTAGTCTCAACCGGGGCTTGGCAGAGGTAGTGCCAGAGGCTGGACCAAAGGCATCGGTAGAGGCATTACCAGAGTCCCTGCCAGAGGCATTGGGAGAGGCTTTGCCCGAGGCTCTGCCGAAGACATTGGGAGAGATTCTGCCAGAGGCATTACCAGAGGCCCTGCCAAAGGCATTGCGGGAGGCCGTACCACAGACCTCGGGAGAGGCATTGCCGGAGACCTTGCCAAAGCCATTGGGAGAGGCTTGACCAATGACTCTGCCAGAGGCATTTCCAGAGGCTGGGCCAAAGGCATTACCCAAGACTATGGCAGAGGCCTTGGGAGAGGCACTGCCAAAGGTATGGGTAGAGCATCCCCCAGACCGGCCCCCGGGCGGTCAATCTGCAATTCTATCAAAGTCACCTGCACATTCTGGCTCTTTCAAGCGTATCTATGCATGGGGACAGGCATTGATTGGGACGCCGCGTATCTCCGTGCGCCTAACTTGCTGAGATAGAACGCTTTAGGCAGCGACACCCACCGCAGACCACGCTTCCGGGGTCGCCCTGGGAACCGTTCCCGGGACGGTTCGGGGGGTGGTTCGCGGAGGGACTCTGGAGCCGGTATTCCCGGCGATTCCGACCTCGACTCGCCGTGCGACACGGACGGTGATTCCCGAGTTGAATCGCACGGGCATGGGCAGGACTACTCTCCTGCCGATTCGGTTAGAGGTTTGCGGGCCGAATCCGAGAGGCACCCTCGGCGTGATTGCCGAAGTGACTCGCGACTCGGTCTGCGAGGTCGTTTGCAGGGCGACTCGGATGGCGACTCGCCCGGCACGTCGCGGACAAGCGGTCGGACTCTACTGGGCGGGCTTTACTTAGGTCCGGTCGCGACCGGCGTGTCCGTGGCCTCCGACCACTCGCTGAAGCTGCCGTCGTAGACCGCCACGTTCGGGTATCCAAGCACGTGCTTGAGCGTAACGTAGGTGGTCGTCGAACGGTAGCCCTTGCTGCAGTAGATGATGATTCTCTTGTCGGGCGTAACGCCGAGCGCCTCGTATTCCTTCTTGAGTTCGGCCGGGTCGCGCCAGGTGTAGTCCGCGGTGAGGTCCTTCAGCCATGGCCGGTTTATGGCGCCGGGAATGTGTCCGCGCCGCTTGGTGTAGCCGGCGTCGCCGCTGAACATGGCCGGCCCGCGCACATCGAGAATGACGGTTTTCTTGTCGCCCAGCGCCGCCTTGACGTCGGTCATACTCACCCGGATGCCCTCGTTCAGTTTCGCCGGCAACTGGTAGACGGTAGTCTGGATTTTCGGGAAGTCCTGAGTCAGAGGCCGTCCCTCTGCGCGCCACTTGTTGAGTTCGCCCGCAATCAGCGCCTGTCGCTTGTGTCCTACGTAGTCGAGCATCCAGGTCAGGTAAGGTGACAGCGAGTCGATTACCTCCGAATAGGGCACGACCGTAGTGGTGTCGGTGATACCCATGCGGCCCAATAACTGGGCGAACATCTCCGGCGGCAGCGGCTTGGACGGCACGCCGTTCTCGGGCCATTCCAGCGCGTCGGGGTAGAGGTGGACTGCGCCCGGTACGTGAGCCTGCCAGTAGTACTCGATTCCCTGGCGCAGGTCGATGATTCGGACATCCGGCCGGCCCATGTTGGTCTGCAGCCAGTCGGTCGTCTTCATCAGGTCGGATGGCGCACCGGCGGCCACTCCAGCCGCCAGCAACGTCATGGCGACGAACGTCAACAGCGAAGAGTGCCGGCGTAGGCACAATGGTCTATTCATGATATTCTCCTCTCAGGTTCGATCCTTGGGAAGAGAAATGATAGACCGAGGCCGGTTGACTGTCAACCGGCGGTGGGACGCGGCACCGCAGCCGATTTGACAAGCGGGGCCGGCGGCTTAACATGTGAGCATGACGAGTGATAATACTCTCTGTCTGGCTGTGGTCCTGGCCACGGCGCTGTGCCTGGTCGTGACCGGCTGTTCAAAGAACACCATCCCGGATACTCCACCCCCGCCCAGCGGTACCGTGACCAGCAAGGTTGGAATCGTCTGTCCGTTCAGGGCGACGGCGAGCGATCCGGACTTCGACCCCGTGTGCGTGCGAATTGACTGGAACAACGGGGACACGTCGGACTGGAGCGCGACTTTCCGCTCCGGCGACACGATAACGCTGAAATACACCTGGCCGGCAGCGGGCTATTACCGGATATCAGTTCAAGCCAAGGATGACAAGGGAGCGGTGTCGCTGTGGTCGAACTGGCATGCGGTCACGATCGCCGATACCGTTAACATCGCGCCCGTTATTCCGTCTTCTCCGGCAGGGCCTGATGCCGGATTTGTCGGCACGCTCTACGACTTCTCGGATCTGGCCGTTGACCACAATGGCGACCGCGTCCGGCTGCAGTTCGACTGCGGAGATGGCGACACAACTGACTGGAGTTATCTGGTAGCGGAGAGCACGACCATAACGATGTCGCATCGATGGCTCGACCCCGGCGAATACTCCATCCTGGCGAGGGCGATGGATGAGAAGGGGCTGATTTCCGGCTGGTCCAACGTCCACATGATGGTCGTTTCATGGGACACAGTCAGCCGGCCTCCGTTCATTCCCTTCGTGCTCGTCGGCCCGGACACGGGGTACGTTGACTCGACCTACGAGTTCACGACCGCTGGCGGCGACCCGAACGGGGACAGCATCATGTTCCAGTTCGACTGGGGCGACGGCGATACGTCGGCCTGCAGCGCGCCGGTTGCAGAGAGCGCCGCAGTCAGGATGACCCACTCGTGGACCACGGCCGGCAGTTTCGCGGTCCGAGCCCGAGCAAAAGACGTAGGGGACTCGATCTCTGGTTGGTCGGCAGGTCACGGCCTCGTAGTCAAGAGCTCTCTGCGCTAGAAGAGCGAGAGGCACTCGGACACCGCTTTAGGGCAGCGATTGAGCAGGTTGATGCTGGCCTACCGGTATTCCCGGCGAGGTGCGCTGTTCGCATCGGCGCTGCTGCTTGCAGTTCCGGTGTCGGGCAGCGAATTGAAACTCCACGGTCAAGCTTCCGGGTGGCTTGGTGCCGGTCGAGACGTATCCTACTTTGAACAGACCGGACTGCGATACATTCCGACCTTATCCCTGTCACTGCCGTTTCGTCTGGACGCTGAGGCTTCCGTCAACGCCTACGAGTCCGCTGTTAATCGGGATTGGGACTTCGACGGGTTCAACTTCACAACGACGGTGAAGCCATATCGGCTCTGGCTCAGATACTCGACGTCGCGACTTGAGGCCCGCGCCGGCCTGCAGAAGATAAACTTCGGCTCGGCGACACTGCTCAGGCCGCTGCAATGGTTCGACCGGGTAGACCCGCGCGACCCGCTGGGACTGACCGACGGGGTCTACGGCCTGCTCGCGCGCTATTACTTTCAGGACAACTCGAACATCTGGGCCTGGGGACTCCTCGGCAACAGCTCGCCCAAGGGCTGGGAGCAATTCGGCACGGAGCGCTGGGCGCCCGAACCAGGCGCTCGGGTGCAAATCCCTATTCCGCGCGGCGAGGTCGCGGGAACCTACGACCACCGTACGTTCGACTACACCGGCGTTGTCATTCCCGAGATGCTTGACGAGCAGGCGGAAGACCGTTTTGGGTTCGATGCCAAGGTGGACCTTGGAGTCGGCTTCTGCCTGGAGGGCATGCTCTCCAGACAGACCCGCCGGCTGGTCGAAGGCGAAGACTCACCGATCTGGTCCCGCGCGGCAGTTGTGGGCGTGGACTACACAGTCGGCCTTGGTTCCGGCATCGGCGCGGCGGCTGAACATCTGTTCGCGGGTAGCGCGAATGAGCCATTCGGGCGCGGCACGGATGCGCAGTTCTCGGCTTTGATGATTTCCTACCCGATCGACCTGCTGGACAACCTGCGGGGCATTGTGTTCTTTGACTGGGTCGGCCATCGGCCATACAGTTATGTGGCCTGGCAGCGGACGCTGGACAACTGGGTATTCAGCGTTGCCGCCTTCTGGTATCCCGACCGTCCCGCGGTGATTCCCGGTCAGGCCGCGGGCGGCGCGGCAGGCAAGGGTTTGCAGGTGACGGTTGTGTTCAATCACTAGGCGAGAGAGCAAGGAAGAAAGAGAGAGTGAGTGCGCGTGACAAACGGTAGCGACGTGAAGAATGGCGTCGTGATCAGCACCGACAAGCTGGTCAGGAAGTTCCATGTCGGCCGGTCGGAACTGGTGGCGCTGAAAGAAGTGAGCCTCGAGTTCCGGCGGGGCGAGTTTGCCGGGCTGGTCGGGCCTTCGGGCTCGGGCAAGACCACGTTGCTCAACATCATCGGCACGCTCGATACGCCGACCTCGGGCAGCGCCACGGTGCTGGGCGAGCAAGTCGAGAAGCTTTCGCCGGTTCAGGCGGCCTCCCTGCGCTCGCATCAAATCGGCTTCATCTTCCAGACCTTCAACCTGCTGCCCGTATACACCGCGTATGAGAATGTCGAGTTCCCGCTGCTGCTCCTCGGCCTGTCCTCGGCTGAGCGGCGCAAGAAGGTCACCGACGCGCTCGAATGGGTAGGGCTTGCCGACCGGGCGAACTCGAAGCCGACTCAACTCTCGGGCGGGGAGAGTCAGCGCGTAGCGATTGCCCGCGCGGTCGTGAAACGGCCCGAGCTGGTGCTCGCCGACGAGCCGACCGCGAACCTCGACGCGGACAACTCGCACAAGATACTACAGACAATGGTCGGGCTGAATCGGGACCTCGGAACGACCTTCATCTTCGCAACCCACGACGAGAAGGTCATCCGTTACCTGCGGCGGAAGATAACGCTCGTCGACGGCCGGGTCGCGTCCGACGTGCTCCAGGAAGGTCAGACCGGCAGGGACATGACCCAATTGTCCTCAATTGGGATCGTGTCCCAAGCCGGGACGGAACGTTCCACAAGCAGCTCATGACCCTGTTTCGTCTTGCAATCCGCAACCTGCGCGGAGCCGGCATCCGCACCTGGCTCAACGCGATCGCCCTGTCCTTCGCCTTCGTGGCCATCATCTTCGGTCAGGGGATGCTACAGGGCATGAACCGGCAGGTGGAAGATGCCTCGACCGCCTTTGAGTATGGCGGCGGTCAGTACTGGCAGGAGAATTACGACCCCTTCAACCCGCTTACCCTCGACGACGCGCATGCCTCGCTGCCGCCCGTGCTTGAATCGCTCACGCGGGCAGGCAAGGCAGCACCCGAGCTCATCATCGCCGGGACCATTTACCCTCAGGGACGCATCCGGCCGGTCCTGGTCAAGGGCATTGACGCGGGCCAGAGAGTGCTGGCTCTGCCCACCGGCGCGCTGGGCGATACGACCGAGGCTTTGCCCGTCCTCATCGGGAACAGAACCGCGGCCTCAACCGGGCTCGCCGTCGGCGACCAGCTTACGGTCGAGTGGCGCGACGCCGATGGTGCTTTCGATGCGCGCGACGGCCGCGTGGTTGAGGTAATGAACACCAGCCTCGCAAGTGTGGACAACAGCCAGATCTGGGTGCCGCTGGATACGCTGCAGCGCCTGGCCGGGATGCCGGGGCAGGCGACCATTGTCACGCTGGCGAAGGCTCTGCGCAAAGCGCCAGCGGTGCAGGGCTGGAAGCTCCGGACGCCTGCGTACCTCTTGTCCGACCTGCGGCAGGTAATACAGTCGAAGACGATAGGGCAGACGATAATGTTCACGATTCTCTTCCTGCTCGCGATGCTCGCCATCTTCGATACGCAGGTGCTCTCGATCTTCCGGCGGCGGCGGGAAATCGGGATGCTCATCGCCCTGGGCATGACCCGAGCCCAGGTCATCGTCATGTTCACGCTCGAAGGCGCGCTCCACAGCGTCCTTGCCGCTATTCTGGGCCTCGTGTACGGGTCGCCGCTCTTCTACTACCTTCATCACAACGGCTTCGCCATTCCGGGCGGCGAGTCATGGGGATTTGCTCTAGGCAACAAGATGTACCCCGCGTTCACCGCCGGCCTGATACTTGGCACGACGCTGCTCGTGTTCGTGGTCACCACGTTCGTCGCGTGGCTGCCGACCCGCCGGATAGCCAAGCTCAGGCCCACAGACGCGCTGGCCGGACGCGGAGCATGAGAGAAGCCGGTTACCGGTCACTCTCATCCTCTCCCTCCCCCTTCAAGGGGGAGGGAATGAAAGGGAGGGGGTTGGCCGTCCCTGCAGCAAGAGGAACGCTAGGAGGAATTCCTAATTGCTGATTTCTAATGACGAACTCATAACCAAATGCGGCATTGGGGCTTCGTTAGGAATTAGGAATTCGTCATTAGGAATTACCCCGTGCTAGGCTTCCTCGCCAAGGGCCTTTTCCGCGACCGGTCGCGGAGCCTCTTCCCGCTCCTCACCGTCGCCATCGGCGTTATGCTCGTGGTCGTGATGGACAGCTACCTGCGCGGCGTGACCGATTCGATGTTCAATACGACGGCGAGCTTTGTCAGCGGCCATCTGCGTGTGGCCACCCGGGCCTACGCCAGGGCCGGGGTCGATGCGTCCAACGAACTCGCCCTGCTCGGGCTGGATAGCACGATGCAGGGGCTGAGGCGCGACTTCCCGAAAGTGACCTGGACCGCGCGCACGCCGTTCGGCGGGTTACTCGACGTGCCCGATTCGGCCGACGAGACTCGCGTGCAGTCGCCCGTTGTCGGGCTCGGCGTTGACCTGTCCCAACGAAGTCCGGAACTGGGGATACTCAGGCTCAAGCAGTCGCTCGCCTCGGGAAGGCTGCCATCCGCGCCCGGCGAGGTGCTTCTGTCCGACGATTTCGCGCACCAGCTCGGGGTCGGGCCGGGCGACAAAGTCACGCTCATCTCTTCAACGATGAACGGCAGCATGGCAACCTGGAACTTCACCTTGTCCGGGACCGTCCGATTCGGCATCAGCGCAATGGACCGGGGTGCGATGATTGCGGACTTGAAGGACGTTCAGCAGGCGCTCGACATGCCCGACGCCGCCGACGAGGTGCTGGGTTTTCTTCCCGGCAACGCCTATGACGACAAGCTGGCCCTGGGGCTGGCCGCGAGGTACAACGCCGCCAGCGCGGATACGGGCCAGTACGCCCCGGTCATGGAACCGATGCGCACGGCCAGCGGGCTCGGGTCGATGTTCGACCTGGTGAATGCGGCCTCGGCGCTTATCATAGCGATATTCGTTACGGCGATGACCGTCGTTCTCTGGAACGCGGGTCTGATGGGCAGTCTGCGCCGCTACGGCGAGATCGGCGTCAGGCTCGCCATCGGCGAGTCGAAAGGGGCGGTCTATCGTTCGCTCCTAGCCGAGGCGCTTCTCGTCGGGCTGGTCGGGTCGGCAATCGGCACCGCGGTCGGGCTGGGTATCAGCCTCTACATGCAGGACGTGGGGATCAACATATCAGGGATGATGTCCCACGCCACGATGGTGATTGACAACGTCGTCCGCGGCCGCGTCACGCCGAGGAGCTTCTTCATCGGTTTCCTGCCCGGCCTGCTCGCCACCTTCTTCGGCGCAGCGATCTCGGGTACGGGCGTGTACAAACGCCAGACGGCGATGCTGGCCAAAGAGTTAGGAAGTTAGGAGTCATGAGTTATGAGTAGGGAAGAGACCATCCGGCTCAAGGCATATCTGTGTTCATCAGTGTTCATCTGTGGTTTGTTCTCCTTCGCCGTCGCCGCCGAGACGCCGACGGGCGAGTCGATACTGAACAAGGTAGATGCGAACAACTACTCGGATACGCGCGTCGCTGTAGCGCAGATGGTCATCCACCTCGCCCGCAATACACGGACGGTACGGGCCAAGTCCTGGGTCAAGGGCTCGGACAATTCGTTCACCGAGTTCCTCTACCCGCCCCGGGACGCTGGCACCAAAATGCTCAAGCTCGGGGACGACCTCTGGACGTACACGCCGGAAACCGACCGGATCATCAAGATATCAGGGCAGATGCTTAGGCAATCGGTCATGGGTTCGGACCTGTCGTACGAGGACATGATGGAAGACCGGAAGCTGATTGACGAGTACGACGCCAGCGTGACCGGCAGCGACACGGTGCGCGGAAGGCC
This sequence comes from bacterium, assembly GCA_035505375.1. NCBI lineage: Bacteria > bacterium. Next base: position 17,586 of record DATJQV010000048.1, read on the forward strand.
GTGTTGGGTAGTGGAGCTGACCGCCAAGACGCCGGATGTCAGCTATCACTCACGCATGGTGTGGGTAGACAAAGAGCGATACGTGCCCCTGCGAGAGAACCGCTTTGCCAAGAGCGGTATGTTGCTCAAGACCACTGAAGTGGATAGCGTCTCACGGCGTCAAGGCCGCTGGGTTGCGGACCGGATTACCTTCAAGGACGCGCTCAAGACCGGCGCCGGGACCGAGTTCGTGGTCGATTCAATCCAGTTTAACGTGCCGATTCCCGACTACATCTTTTCCAAGGCCTCGCTCAAGAAGTAGCGGGGACGCGGGACATGACCCAATTCCGCTAAGGAATTGGGATCGTGTCCCAAGTCCCGGACTCGACGCTTCGAGGGGCTGTCCCCAGTTTTCGCCGCGGTGGTCGGCAGACGGCTGGCAGGTCAGTCGGGTTTTGGCTTGCCGCGCTTCTTCAGCTCTGCTTCGAAGCCGCGGTCGGTGGGACGGTAGTACTTGCGGCCTTTGAGCGAAGGCGGGAGGTGTTCCTGCTCGACCTTGGCGTCCTTGAAGTCGTGGGCATACTTGTATCCCTTGCCGTAGCCCAGGCCTTTCATCAATCCGGTGGGCGCGTTGCGCAGGTGGAGCGGGACCGGCTCAGTCGCGCTCTTGAGCGCGTCGTCTTTGGCTTCGCCGTAGGCGACGTACAGCGCGTTGGACTTGGGAGCAAGCGCAAGGTAGACGACGCACTGAGCCAGCGCCGTGTTGCCTTCGGGCATGCCGATGAAGTGGACCGCGTCCTTGGCTGCGTTGGCGATGAGCAGGGCGTTGGGTTGGGCAAGACCTACGTCTTCTGACGCGAAGCGGGCGAGGCGGCGGGCGACGTACAACGGGTCTTCGCCGGCTTCTAGCATTCGCGCGAGCCAGTAGAGCGCGCCGTCCGGGTCAGAATCCCGCAGGGATTTGTGCAGGGCGGAAATCAGGTTGAAGTGCTCTTCGCCTGACTTGTCATAGAGCAGGAATTTGCGCTGGACCACGTCCTGGGCAAGGGCAAGGTCAACGCTCTGCGTCCCCTGCTTGTCCGGCTCTGCTGAAGCCACACACAACTCCAGAGCCGTGAGTGCAGCCCGGGCGTCGCCCTGCGAGATCATGGCGAGGTAGTCGAGGACATCCTCAGCCACGACGGGCTTGAGCGATGCCAGGCCCTGCTCTGAAGCTATTGCGCGGTGCATAACGACCTTGACATCTTCCGGGCCGAGCTGGTTGAGCACGTACACGCGGCAGCGCGAGAGCAGGGGCGCGATGACCTCGAACGACGGGTTTTCGGTCGTGGCGCCGACGAGAATGATGCCGCCGGATTCGACATGGGGCAGAAAAGCATCCTGCTGGGCCTTGTTGAACCGGTGAATCTCGTCTACGAAGAGGATAGTGCGGCGGCTGTGCATGGCTCGTTCAAACTCGGCCCGCTTTGTGATTTCCCGGACTTCCGCGACCGAAGAAGTCACGGCGGAGAGTTGAATGAAGATGGCTTTGGTGTAATGGGCAATGGCAAGTGCAAGCGTCGTTTTGCCGGAGCCGGGCGGGCCCCAGAGGATCATCGAGTGGAGTTCGCCCTTCTCAATCATCCGGCGCAGCGGCTTGTCCTTGCCGAGCAGATGGTCCTGCCCGATGATATCGTCGAGCGTCGACGGACGCATCCGGTCGGCGAGAGGCGATGTAGGAAGGGGTCCAGGATTCGAGGATTCAAGGGGTCGAGTGCCCGGACTGGAATCCTCGATTCCTTGGCCCTTGGAATCCTGCCTGGCGTCGCTCGGCGGCTTGGAGCTTCTTCTCGGCACGGGCTATTATAGGGCAGTCTGGGGAAAAGAGAAGCCCGTGCGGGTTCAGGCAGGCAGGAGGCGGGAGAGGACTATTAGGCGGGTGGGTGAGGTCAGAAGCTAGATGTCAGAAGCGCGGCTGCGGCGGACGGGGTCAGTCGGACCCGAGGAAGGTCTCGACCGCCGACACGAACTCGCGGGCCTGGTCTAGCATCTCTCTCGCCGCGGTATCGTCCACATCCATCTCGTAGCTGTAGTCGCCGAGAATGCGTTTATCGAATGCATCCAGCAGCCAGCGGTGGAGTTTCGGGTTGAGCAAACCGGGCTTCGCCAGGTGTTCGCCGAACGCAGCGTGCACGCCCGAGTGCTTGCGGAACTGCAGGTCCCTCTCGGCGAGCACCGCCTCGGCGGCATAGAACATCGCGTAGTAAGCGCGTCCGGCGGCGAAGTCGGGCGCATCGTCGCGCAGCAGTAGCCCGGCGGCACGCAGTGCGCGTCCGGCCTTGACCAGCAGCTTCTTCGACTCCGGTTTCACGCCGCGATTCCTTCCTGCCGGACGTTCTGGACGAAGAAGTCGCTGCGCTCTGTCCACGCGCGGCGGCTCAGGAAAACCCGACTCAGGCTTAGTCCATGCCGAAGTGAGAGCTCCGAAACAAGGAACCCTGTACGGTTCACCTCGTCGGGGTAGTTGGACACGTTGTCTAGCACGATAAGCACGTCGATGTCGGACTCCGGCTCGGCATCGCCGCGAGCGTAGGATCCGAAAAGATAGAGGCCGCGAAGTCGAGTTCCGTAGAGTGACTCAAGTCCCGATTTGAGCTCGGCGAGAATCGCCCGTACCTCGGCGGGCGAGCGGACTGCTGAGTTCACGATGCTCATCGGCTCAGCATAGCAGGACGGCGGAGGATGTCAATAATGTTGGCACTCAGGTGGCGCTCAGTGTTGACTCCGTAGAAGCAACAGGCGACTCCTGACGCCCGGTGGGTGGCTCGCGGATCCGCGGGGCAGAGGGCAGACGCGGATGCGCCGTGAGTCACCGGTTTCCCTTTGGCAGTTTGCAGGGACCATGCCTCGTCTTGACGCTTGGCGGTTCAATTCCGGTTTTCCTGACCGCAGAGACGACTCAGAATTCCGAGTGCGGCCTGCTTGTCGATGGTCTCGTTGGCGTCGCCGCAACGGGGCGAGAGGACGCAGGCCGGGCAGCCATTCTCGCAGCCGCATTGGGCCACGAGGTCGCGAGCAACGCGGCTGAGCCGGTCGAACTCCGAGTAGAGCTTCTCGGAAATCCCGATGCCGTGCTCGTACCCGTCGTAGATGAGTATCGTCGGTAGCAACGTGTCCGGGAACATGCGATAGCTGCCGCCGCCGATATCGCGCGGGTCACACATCGCCACCAACGGCGCAAGCGCAATCAGCGCGTGCTCGGCGGCGTGGAGCCCGCCGGTGAAGTCGCTGCCCTGTTCCTGCAATTCAAGCGCGGTCTCACCTGAGAAGATGAGCCAGATGCCGACCGTCGGGAACTTGACCGGGGGCAGGCTGAGCGGATGCGTGGCGAGTAGCTGGTCGTACTTCTTGACCCGGTAACCGGTGTAGGTCGCGGTGACCTCGAGGCGGCCGAGGCTGAGCGTGATGCCGGGATTCAGGTTGCGCTGTTGCTGTGTTTCTAGCAGGCGCATCTCTTCACGGGTGATGACCTGGGTGTGGAAGTCAACGTCCTTGCGCTCGACTTCGGCGCGCTGCTGTTCGAGGTCGAGAGTCCTGACCAGGTAGGTCTCGCCCTGGTGGAGAAGCACTGCGCCGGGATGGGCCTCGCGGTAAGCGCGGGTCTTGTCCATCGTTTCGATAACCCGGCCGGCCGCGACGATCTCGATTGCGCTCTCTTCGATTGCCTCAAGCGCGACTTCTTCCTGCGGTCGGGTGCGGCCCGCATATATCCAGCCGACCGGCGTGGCGCGGAGAATCAGGTTCTCTTCGAGGGCCTTGACCGCGGGGCGGCACACTTCGTCCACCTCATCTTTGCGCAGCGGCAGCTCGGACGCGGCGCAGGCCAGGTGTCCCGAAATGATGTAGGGATTGGTCAGGTCTATGACCGCGGCCTCGAACCCTCGTTCAAGGATGAGGGCCGGATTGCGCAGAAGATACTGGTTGAGCGCATCCGCGTAGCCGATGAAGACGACCACCGAATCCTGCAGCTTCCGTCCGGCCCGGCCGGCCTGCTGCCAGAACGAGGCGAGCGAGCCGGGATATCCGGCGATGACGATGCAATCGAGGCTGCCGATGTCGATGCCGAGTTCGAGCGCGTCGGTCGACACGACTCCGCGCAGAGCGCCGGAGGAGAGGTCGGCTTCGATTGCGCGCCGGTCCTCAGGTACGTACCCGGCCCGGTAAGGGGACACCGTCAGCTCCGGCGTGTGTTCCTTCACCCAGCGCGAGATGAGTTCGGCCAGACGCCGCGACGGGACAAAGCACACCGTCTGGAAACCGGACTTGGCAAAGTAGGTGACTAGCTGTTGGGTCTGGACGTGGATGGAAGTTTCGGCGTTGGCCAGCGGGTTCCAGAACACGAGGTAAGTCCGGCCCCGCGGCGCTCCGTCGTCGCCGACATGGACGAATTCCTTGCCCGTCAGCTTCTCGGCCAGCTCCTGTGGGTTGGCAATCGAGGCTGAGGCGAGGAAGAACTGCGGGTCAGAGCCGTGGTAGGCGCAGATGCGTCGGAGCCGTCGGATGAGCTGGGCCACGTTGGAGCCGAACACGCCGCGATACGTATGCGCCTCGTCGATGACACAGTAGCGGAGGTTGCGGTAGAACGATTGCCACTGATAGTGGTAGGGCAGAACCTGGTGGAGTTCGTATGGGTTCGACAGCACGACGCGGGACTGCTGGCGGATGCGTGGCCGCTTGTCCGCGGGCGTATCGCCGTCGTAGACCGCTGGGTGCAGCTCAAGCTCAAGCCCCTGCTCGAACTCCTTGAGCACTTTCAGTTGGTCCTGGGTTACCGCCTTCATCGGGTAGAGATAGAGCGCGGTGGCCTTGCTAGGAAAACGGGGACAGTCCCTGGAAGCCGCACGGGGCCCTGCGGAGGGACAGTCCCCGTTTTCCCCAAGCATCGTCTCGAACACCGGTAGGTTGAAGGCGAGCGTCTTGCCGGACGCGGTGGCGGTGGTGATGATGACGTTCCGACCGTCTCTGGCGTGCCTGAGTAGTTCAACCTGGTGGCTGTATAGCCTCGGTATGCCTTTCTTTTCCAGCAGGTTTGCGAGGGGCGCCGGAAGCGGCGGGTCGGGCTCAGCATAGCTTGGCGTATGCGAGGGCAGCGGCTCGATGTCGGTTATCTGACACGTGTACCAGCGCTGCCGTCGCAGGTCGTCGAGGGCAGAAAGGATATCAGGCAAGGCTCAGGAAGTTGCCAGGTACCAGTGTCCAGCTGAGGAATCAGTCGCCTCACTGGAGACTGGGAACTGGAAACTGGTCACTCGCTTCGCGTCCAGTGTTCTACCAGCGACGAGAAGACGTTTACCAGGCTGATGACGTCCTGCCGATTGTGCTCGACGATTGGCTTCAGGAACCCGGCATTTCCGGTGCGCAGGTACTCGTAGTAGAACTCCGGCACGAGTTCTCCGGGCAGATCGGTCTCGCGGGTGATGCCGAGAATCGTCTGCTCGATTGAGCGCAACGAACAGCCTTCTAGCTCGTCGCGCCAGACCCGGCGGCAGAAATGGAGCAGGTCAAAGTGTACCCGCGGCGGCTTGAGCTTGATGCCGTAGTATGCTGAACGGCCGGTAAGGAAAGGAAGGTCAAAGGACTTGCCGTTGTACGTCACCATGACTTTGTGCGCGCCGACCTGCTGGTTTACTTCGGCAAGGAGGGCGAGTTCGTCCGGAAAGTCACGGACGACGTACTGCTCGACAATGATGGTGTTGTCGGGCTTGAGGCGGGCGAGTCCGGCTACTACCAGCGGCTGCCCGGCAAACAGGCCCATGGTTTCAAGGTCAAGAAAGAGGAAATCGGCATCGTCGTGCAGTCCCGAAAGGCCGAGGACCGAGGGATGAGACTTGGAGAGCCGCGTCCCAATGACTTCGCTCAACTCCTCCGTGCTGCCGGCGTCAACCAGCTCGCTGATGCGCTTCGACTCGCCCGAGAAACGTGGGTGGTCTTTGAGGTCGGCGAGGGTCTTGATGCCTTGCTCTTCGAGTCGCGTCCGGGTCTTGCGCCGGATTCCGCGCACGAGGTCGACCGTGCCCAGCAGATTCTGGCGGGTCTGTTCGGCGTTGCCGCGGCGCAGGGCGCCCCGTTCCGTCGCTGAGACGCGATAGCAGGCACCGTAGTCATTCTGAACGACTTCACCCGGCATGACCTTCTCAAACGGCAGACCTTCGTAGTCGCGGCGAAGTTGTTCTCGGAACGCCGCGGCCGTTGCCGGGCGGCCTTCGAAGTCTGGGTCGGGGTCGGGCTCGTATTTGTCCGGGTCGAACGTGCGCACGGGATGATTATGGGCCAGGCCCGGCAGCGGTCAACTGCGGGCGCGGCGGCGGTGTTGCATCAGGTGAGTGAACACATCGGCGACGGTCTTCAACCCCTGGAAGAGGCCGAGGGTGAGACCCGGGTGGTAGTTGACGAATCCGCCGAAGATGATAGCGAGGTGCATCGGCACAATCCGCAAGTAGGGTGCGAACATCACCTGACCAATGTTCCGGCCCCGGGTTTCGGCGTTCCAGTGGAGCGCGAGCGCGGCGAGATCGCTCCCGGCAAATAACGCCGCACCGAAGAAAACGAACGGCACATTCACGTCCACCCGTCCCCGGGTCATCGCCGCTAGTATGAACACGAGATACACGACGTGAAAGAAGCCATAGTGGAGCGTGAAGAAGCCGGCGACCTTCAGCTTCGTGCCGGCGGACGGTGACAGCGGTCCGCCCATCCGAAAGTCGTCGGTCGAGTATTCGCGGAGGGCGAGGATGCGCAGTACGTTGACCGCCCCGATGGCGACGCTCTGTGCCCAGTAAATCATCATGACGGTCTGCAGGCTGAGGTGGTCGCGCGCGGCCCACCAGATCGCGAGGCCGTTCGAGACGAGCAGCGGCAGCAACGAGAGGTCGCGCAGGTTGAGTTGTGCGAGCTTCGTTTCCGGAGTAGGGGTCAGGTCGGACGAGCGCTTCTCGTTGCTGCCCGGCATCAGGTTTCAGACCCGCTTCCACCAGCAGCGCCGCGGACCGAGGGCGGAGACCGCGACTGTGTCAGGTCGGAACCCGGCGGCAGTCACCGGAGCTTCGTCAAGCGGTGGGGATAGCGGGCTGTTCTCAACGAGCAGCACGTTCGCGGCCACGCGTGCAAGTTCGGCCAGCGCGGGTGGAGATAGTTTCTCAAGGATTGAGCCGACGATCGCGAGGTCGGTTGAGCGGTCGGGTAGTGGGATGCGCTCGAGGCTGGCCCGGAGCAGCTTGAAGCGACGAATCTTCTCCAGAACGGCTTTGCGCTCGACGTAGCGGGCAATGGTCTCGTCAGGTTCGACCACGTAGACTCCGGCCGACTTGCGACAGCGATACATGGCGACCATCGTGCCGTCTCCGGCCAGCAGGAACCGGGTCTGCCAGAGCTTGAACCGCCTGGCGACAATCGAGAAGTCCCAGTCCTGCCAGGGCAGCGCGTCGCAGAGTGGCGGAGCCTTGGCGCGGAGCAGTTGGTACGCGAAGGCGTGGACGAGGCGAGATTGGGCGGCCGCAGTGTCAGCCGGGGATGAAGGCTGAAGGATGAAGGATGAATCCGGGAACAGGCGGTGAAGATGGAGGAAGAGGCCGGGGGCATTGTTGAGGGCAATGGCCCAATCGGAGACTACGTCCGAAGTCCAGTGTCCAATGTCCAGGGTCTCCGGTTTCAGGAGCAGGAAGTCGTCGAAGCAAAGGTGGCCGAGTCGAACAAGCGATTGGCAAATGGCGTTCGGCGAATGGCGAACGGCGGCCATGGGCCGCTACTTCTTCTCGACTAGTTCTCTGATTCTCGGGAGCGCCTTGGCAATGTTCTCGACTGAGTTGGCGTAGCTGAAACGCAGGAAGCCGTCCCCGTACTTGCCGAAGCAGGTGCCGGCAAGGCAGGCCACGCCCTTCTCGTCGAGAATGCGGCGGGCAAGGACTTCGCAGTCGATACCGGTGCCTTCGACATTCGGGAACGCGTAGAACGCGCCTTGCGGGAGCTTGCAGCGAAACCCGGGTATCTCGGATAGACCCTTGACGATGAAGTCGCGTCTCTTCTTGAACTCGCCGAGCATCTGGTCGATTTCCGTCCGCGGTCCGGTCAGGGCATCGATGCAGGCGCGCTGGGTGAACGTCGAGGTGCAGGAATTCATGTTGGTCTGGATGCGAGCCAGTTTCTCGGCCATCTGCACCGGCATGATGCCGTAGCCGATGCGCCAGCCGGTCATCGCGAAGGTCTTGGAGAAGCCGTCGAGAATCATCAGCCGCTCGTGGATTTCGGGGAACTGGCTGATGGACTCGAACTTGCCTTCGTAGAGAATCTCGGCATAGATCTCGTCGGCCAAGACCCAGACGTCGTGTTTGAGCGCGGTCTGGGCGATGAGGCGCAGGTCTTCCCGCGTAAGCACGCCGCCGGTCGGGTTCTGGGGCGAGTTGATGACAATGAGTTTGGTGCGCGCGTTGACCTTCGCTGCCAGTTCCTCGGCATCGAGGCGGAAGTCGTGCTCTTCGTGCAGTTGGATGGGCACCGGCGTGCCACCCATGTAGCCGATGAGTGATTCGTAGATGGGAAAACCGGGGTTGGGGTAAATGACCTCGTCGTCTTCTTCGACCAGGGCCATGATGGCAAAGGCCATGACCGGCTTGCCCCCCGGGGTGATGACGACCTGCTCGGGGTTGATGTGAACGCCGCGGAGGTTGCCGGCATACTTCGCGACGGCGGCGCGGAGCTCGGGCAGACCGGCTGACGGGCCGTAGTGGGTGTAGCCCTCGTCGAGCGCCTTCTTGGCAGCCTCGCGGATGTGCCCGGGCGTGTCGAAATCTGGCTCACCGATTTCAAGGTGAACCACATCCATCTTGCATTCGAGAGCCTTGGCGCGGCAGAGGCAGTCGAAAGCGGTCTCGGTTCCGAGCCGGTTCATCCGGTCAGCAAGTCTCATTCTACCCTCCTGCTACTCGGCTGCCGGTTTGGCTTTCTTCGTCACGGGTTTCTTCGGGGCAGCCGGCTTCTTGGCGGCGGGCTTGGCCGCGGCGGCCTTCGGCTTGGCCTTGGCGGCGTGAGCGAATTCGTGGAGTTCCTTTGCCTTGGCCGCGACATGCTCACCCGAGACCTCGAACTCCCACATCAACTCCCAGGGCTGGCCCGACTCCCCGAACCGGTCCTTGACGCCGATAGTTCCGAACGCGACCGGGTGGCCGTAGAGCTCGGGAGCGACGTGCAGGGCGTTCGATACCCAGTTGGCGAGTCCTCCAATCTGGTGTTCCTCGGCGGTCACGATGACGCCGGTCTCGAGCGCCGCCTGCACCAGCGCCTGCGGATTGAACGGCTTCAGCGTGTGCATGTTGATGACCCGGGTCTCGAGGCCGAAGTCTTCTTTGAGAATCCAGGCAGCGCGCATCGCCTCGGGCACCATCGGTCCGCAGGCAACGATGGTCAAGTTCTCATTCTCGTTCGCGTAGTCGCTGGCCAGCTTGACGTCGAACGCGTCGATGAAGTTCGGCTGCTGGCCCCGATAGCGGTAGACGTTTGGCACGCCCCAGACAAAGGGGGTTTCCGGGCGCGTGACGATTGGTGTGGCCTCGCGTGCGAAGCGTAGATACTTCGGGCCCTTGAGGTGAAGCAGCAGCAGCTCAGTGGCGCGCTTGGTTTCGAGCGAGTCGCACGGGACAGCGACCTGCATGTTGGGCAGCCCGCAAATCTGGAACAGGTCTTCCAGCGCCTGATGGGTCGCGCCGTCCGGGCCGACCGAGACACCGCCATGTGCGCCGGCAATCAGGACGTCAAAGTTGCCGTAGCAGACGGTCGTGCGAATCTGGTCGAGGTTGCGGCCGGCCGCGAATACGCCGTAGGTTCCGAACACAGGAAGCTTGCCTTCTTTGGCCAGGCCGCCGGCCAGCGCGGTGCCGGATTGCTCGGCGATGCCGACCGATATCCAGCGCTCGCAGCGCTCGGCGTCGCACTCGAAGAACTTGGAGATGGCAATCGACCCGGAGATGTCGGCGCCGATGGCCACGGTGCGCTTATCCGCGCCGGCTTCAGCCAAAGCGTCGCCAAATCCGATGCGGGTCGCCTTCATCTCGACCTTCATCGTCGGCTGCTTGTTCCAGAAGTAGTCCTTGCTGAACTTGGGCACCTTGGCCATCAACTTGGTCGTGACCTCGGTCTGATAGTCGGCGGCTTTCTTGAGGAGCTTCTCGTGGTCGATACGGAAATCGAGGTTGAGCTGTTTCAGGCCCTCCATCATCTGCTGTCTGTTGGGCGCCTTGCCGTGCCAGCCGGCCTGGTTCTCCATGAAGTTGACGCCCTTGCCCTTGGTCGTATTGGCGATGATGACGGTAGGTTGACCTTTGGTCAAGGCGGCCTTCTCAAACGCCTTCAGAATCTGCTGCATATTGTGGCCGTCAATCTCGGTAACGTTCCAGCCAAAGGCCCGGTACTTGTCGGCAATCGGGTCGATGTTCATCACCTCTTTGACCAGGCCGTCGATCTGGAGACGGTTCTTGTCGAGAATGCAGCAGAGGTTGTCGAGGCCCCACGCGCTGGCTTCCATAGCGGCTTCCCAGATCTGGCCTTCCTGGTGTTCACCGTCGCCGGTCAGGCAGTAGACCCGGTAACTCTTTTTGTCCATCTTGCCGGCCTTGGCCATCCCGACAGCAACCGACAGGCCTTGGCCGAGCGAGCCGGAAGAGACTTCCACGCCCGGCAGCTTCAGCCAGTGGGGATGGCCCTGGAACGGAGAATAGAGCTTGCGCAGCAGTACGACGTCTTCAATCGGGAAGTAGCCGGAGATGCCCAAGCCAAGGTAAAGCGATGGCGCCTTATGGCCCGTCGACCAGATAATCCGGTCGCGGTCCGGCCAGTCCGGATTCTTCGGATCGTGCCGGGCCACTGCCAGGTAGAGGGCGGCGGTGATATCCATTATCGAGAGCGTGCCGCCGGCATGGCCGGACCCGGCCGCACAAAGCGCGACGAGGTCGTAACCGCGCATCATGTTGGCGGCCTGCACCAGCTCGCCCAGGCCCGCGGTCTTGCCTTGGTTGCCGGTCTTTGAGTCAATGATGGGCATGTGAACCTCCGAATCCGCGGTTGGTCATTGGCAATTGGTCATTGGTCATTGCTGCCTCGGGATCTTCTGGTAGTCGTCGTAGAACTTCTTGATGCCGGCATCGGTCAGCGGGTGTTTGGTCATCTTGACGAGGATGTCGTAGGGGATGGTGGCGATGTGGCAGCCGGCGCGGATTGAATCGATGACGTGCAGTGGGTGGCGGATGCTGGCGGAAATCACCTCGGTGTCGAACCCGTAGTCATCTATCATGCCGACGATGTCGTGAATCAGCTCCATCCCGTCAGCCGAGATGTCGTCGAGCCGCCCGACGAAGGGCGAGATGAACGTCGCCCCGGCCCGCGCGGCGAGCAGGGCCTGGTTCATCGAGAAGACGAGCGTGACGTTGGTCTTGATCTCACGTTGGGAAAGGCCGCGCACCGCCTTCAGACCTTCGACCGTCATCGGGATCTTGATGGTTACCTTGGACTGGTCGAGCTTCGCCCAATCCTCGCCCTCTTTGATCATCCCGGCCGCATCGGTCGAGATGGCCTCGACCGAGACCGGGCCGTCGACCGCGCTCAGGATATCCTGGACGCACTCCTTGAACGGCCGGCCGGTCTTACAAACCAGGGATGGATTGGTGGTGACGCCGTCGAGGATGCCCCAACCGGCGACGTCCTTGATTTCCTTGATGTCAGCAGAATCTATGAAGATCTTCAAGTTTGCCTCCCGCCCATCCGGCGTGATGCACTACGCATCATGCATGACGCAGGATGCTGGACATTAGCTGAAATTGAATGATGACTCGGCAATACCGCCTCTGCGGATTGCCAGTATAACAACTCCCGACGGTCAGGCAAGAAGAAGATTCGGACCTTGGATCTGAGCTCGTCGCGCGCCCGCGGAGCCGCGCGCTCGTCCGGCAATCTGCAGAAGCTAGGTGCCCGGGTTGGAGCCGGACTGGTGCTTGTATTCCTCGAACAGCGAGTCGAGGACCTTGTTCCGATGCTTCCAGCGCTGGGCTTCGATCAGGGCATCCAGGCAGTCCCGGCAGCGTCCGATGCCATCCTGGTCGCCGGCCCGTTCGTAGAGCTTCAGGGCCTGCTCAACGCTCGCCTGGGCGAGCTCGTAATCACCCGCGTCAGCGCGAATCAGACCCAGATGGAACAACGCCGGCGCTTCCTCGCCGATGATGTCGCCGGCGTGTGCCGCATCTATCGCCTTGATGAGCCACTGCTTGGCCTCGGATGTCCGGTCCCGGCGCAGGTACATCATGGCAATGTTGTTCAACGCGCTGGCCTCAGTCGTCGCATCCTTGTGCATGTGGCTCTTTGCCGCGCAGCTTTCCAATAGGACCTTGGCCGAGTCGTAGTGCTTCAGGGTCCCTTGGAGTATGCCCAGGTTGCACAACGCTCCTACCTCGCCGGTTGTGTCACCTCTGCTTCGACTCTCGGCAAGAGCTTTCCCCAGCAGCACGGCAGCGCTGTCGTAGTCGCCCAGCACTGAGAATCGGTAGGTTCCCTGCTCTAAGAGGCTGTTCATGACCTTGCCCGGTTTCTTCGATAGCTGGTCAAGCGCCATAGCTGCGTGCATGTAGAATCGGGCTGACTCCGGCATCCTCCAGTCGTCGAATACGTAGCTGATGTTCGTGTAGGCTGCGGCCATCCGGTCGCCGAGGCCCTCCTCCTGCGATATCCGCAAGACCTCGCGATAACAGGTGAGAGCGGAATCATACATGCCCCTGCTGGCGTACCCGTTGCCGACCATGTTCAGACGGCGGCACAGGCCGTTCGCCCTTGTCCACGCCTTGCTGTGGTGAACCAGTTCGTGTCCGTGCCCGGGTCGGCTGAACTCGCGGTCCGCTCTGTGGCTGCTAACCACAAACCAGACTCCGCCTAAGATGACAAATGCGGCGCAGACGGCCACGACGGCGACCCACGGCTTGACTCGCCGCGTCATGCCGGTCGATTCTCCCATACCGGAATTTTAGCACTCGAGCCATGGATGGCAAGCTGTCCGTTGATGCGCCGATCTGTGTGCTCCGTGGCTTGACTTGTGCCAAGGCGTGGGAATAATAGGGCAGTCTGCTGAGGTCCGAATGTTGACCGAAAGAGGAGGTCTGAATGGCTGATGCGAGTGTTGCCCCGGCTGCGGGTACGTCGGACAAGAGCAAGATAGCGGCGTTGCTTCTTTGCATATTCCTCGGCGGTCTTGGTGTGCACCGGTTCTATGTCGGCAAGATTGGAACCGGCATCATCTGGCTCCTGACCGGCGGTGTGTTCGGAATCGGCTGGATTGTGGATATCATCATGATTGCCGTCGACAAGTTCAAGGACAAGCAGGGAAACGTCCTGGCCTGATCGACCGCGTCCCACTTCGTTCGGCCGCTGCCTCGCGCAGCGGCCGCAGCTTTGCAGAGCAGCGCATGGACCTACATGGGCGAATGCATGGCAGCGGGCTACGTTGCGGGCCGCAGCCGTAGCCGGCAGCATCCATTAGCACTTGACCCGAGCCGCGGCGACCGTCGCAGCTCTCCTCGTACTTCTCCAAGAAACTCCACTCGTTGGTCAGGAGGTTACCCGCAGAGTAATCCCGGAAGGAACTCTGACGGGAAAGCCGACTGTAACTCGGCAAGGAACCTGGGATTGAACCCGACTCGTTACCCGGCAAGGAACCGGACAAGGAACTCTACTCGTTGCTCGCGAAGTAGCGGAAGAAGTAGCGGTCGAGGTAACCGTAGAAGTAACCCTCATCGTTCCTCGGGAAGTTGCTCCGGTCGTTACCTCGGAAGCTATGTGCGGAGCTACGGGGGGAGCATAGGAGGGGTTGGGAAGGGAATAGGGGTTAGGGTACTGGGAATAGGGAAGTTAGGACAGAAATTGGCGGTTGGGGGAGTGTGTACCATATTGCAAGCGTGGCGGAAATGCCGTTGAAAGTGAGCGCGGCTAGTGGTTGCGGATGAGTGAGTTAAGTCTGTTTTCTCTGCTGTATTCTCGTGCATGGCTACCTTGCATGAGAAGTCGACCTGCTGTCGAGCGAAGGTG
>DATJQV010000049.1 GCA_035505375.1 bacterium
AAGTCGTCTCCGGACTCAGCACCGTCGACGCGATCCAACGCCGGATGACAGCTTACGTCCGTCTGCATGCACCTTTCACCTGCAATAGCCCCGATTTTCAACAGCATTGATGCCACGCTCCCCTCTCAGGTAAACTGGACCGTGGCGAGACGTACTGAGAATTCGCCCTGGTCTCCTGAGAAACTGGGCATGAGACTGGCTGAGTTGCCAGCCAAGAGCGAGGTGCGCGCTGTCCGACAGGGGCCTCCGAGGCAAATGACAAGTTGCACGACGTCTCCTGCTGGAAGGTTCTAGTCGTTCGTCTCGGCGCGAATGATGTGAGCAGGCTAGTACCGGGAGTCTACTTCATGCGGGAGGCACAAGCGCAAGCTCAAGCCCAAGCCGTCCGTAGGATCGTCATCGCGCGCTAGCCGGTTCGACAGAAGAACGCGGGCGGGGTGTCGTAGCAACAGCCCGTCCGAGTCAAGTCTGTCTTCCCGCGCGGGACGCGAAGAGGGGAATGTCAGGAGGTCGGTTTTTCGGCGGGTGGGGTCTCGGGTTCGGGCGGGGAGCCGGATTCGGTATCCCGCCCGCCTGCGTTGCCGTAGCTTGACAAGGATTTGTGCAGGTCGATAATTAGGCGACCCGGAGGTGCCATGAAGTACCTATCTGTCCTGCTTGCCGTGGGCTGTCTGCTGACAGCCGTCCATGCCCAGTGGCTGGAGACCACGATTCGGTTGGACTCCGGTGCCAGCCCTTCGGCGCTCTGTTACAATCCTCAGAACAACAAGGTCTATTGCGCGAACTACGGCCGCGGCACCGTGAGCGTGATCAATGGAGCGACTAATGTCATTGCTGCGACCATTGCCATTGGCGAGGAGGCCAGTGACCTCAGCTGTAATCCTCTGGGCAACAAGGTCTATTGCGCCTATGGCCGTGACTCCGGCCGGCTGGCTGTCATCGACGGAGCGACCGATTCCGTGATCGCGACCATCGCGGTGGGACCCTACCCCGGACCGCTCTGTCTGGGCCTGCAAGACAATAAGGTCTACTGCATTGGCGGCGAGGCCAACCAGGTGACCGTAATCGACGGTGCACGAGATTCGGCCATCGCGACGATCACCGTCGGAACCATGCCCCAGGCCCTGGGCTATGACCCGCAGGGCAACACGGTCTACTGCGCGAACCGCGTAAGCGACGACGTGACGGTGATTGACGGAGCTGCGGATTCAGTCGTTGGCACGGTGGCAGCCGGTTACATGCCTTGCGCCTTCTGCTGCAATACCCGGAACAACCGGGTCTACTGCGCGAATGGCGGCGACTATCCGATTGGCAACTACGACAGCACCGTAATCGTGATCGATGGCGCGACTCACAGAGCAATCGACACCGTGATGGTGGGGGATTTCCCGTTGGCCATTGCCTACAACGCGCACAACAATCGAGTCTACACCGCCAACGCCGCAGCCGGGACCGTGACCGTAATCGACGGTGCACGAGATTCGGTCATCGCGACCGTGCCCGCCGGCACAGCCGATGACTACGAGCGGTCACTGTGCTTCGACACGCTCCACAATAAGTTGTACTGCGTGAATTACCAGGCGGGCAATGTGACCGTGATTGACGGAGCGACGAATAGCGTCCTCACGACCATCGCCCTCGAATCGCTGCCCCATCCGATTGCCTGGAACCCGGCGCAGAGCCGGGTCTACGTGGCGAACCAGAGGTCCAACAGCATCCAGGTCATCCGGGACACCACGACGCCAGCAGTTGAGGAAAGCCGCAAGCCGCAAGCCGTAAGCTCCAAGCCGTTGCCGACCATTGTCCGCGGAGTGCTGTACCTGCCGCGAGCAGAAAATGGGGACAGTCCCCCGGAGCGCCTGCGTCCGACTCGGCGCGGCACAGTCCCCATTTTTCGCCCCATACTGCTCGACATCAGCGGTCGGTGGGTGATAGACCTGTGTCCCGGTGCGAATGACGTGAGCAGGTTGGCTCCCGGTGTTTATTTCGTCCTCGACAAGCCCCAAGCTGTCCGCAAGGTCGTCATCGAGCGCTAGCCGGTCTTCTTCCTACCCGAAGTCTCTACCCGGTGAGGAGAGGGAGAGCAAATAGTGAAGCCCCCGCTCAGTGAGAGCGGGGGCTTTGGAGTCAATGCGGACTACTCTTGTTTGGGTTGCTCAGACGGCGGGGTGGCGGTGTCGGCGGGCTTGCCCGACTCGGCTTTGACGAATGAGAGCCGGAGCTGGTAGAGGACGTCGTCGAGGAGCGAGGTTTCGTCCGGGGTGCGGTTGCCTTCGGTTTTGATTTTGAGCATGGCGAGGGTGTCGATGGTCATTTTGGCCAGGGGCAGGTTAACCTCGACTTTCTCGGTCCCGGGCAGTTTCCGCGCCCATGTAGACGAACGCAGCAGTGGCCAGTTGGAATACGTGCGAGCTGAGGCTGGCTAGTTCGGCATCAGTCGGGATACGGCCCGAAGCTCCGGAAGAGCCATGGGCATGTCCCGCGTCCGGATTGTTGTTTTCATCCATTGTTGTAGTGGTCCAGTAGTGTGCGGGTCTTTTCGACTTCGCCTGCGCGGAGGTAGACCCGCGGCACGCGCGGGCTGACCCGGCAGATTATTTCGTAGGGAATCGTCTCGGCCCAGCCGGCCAGTTCGTTGGCGGTGATGGTATCGCCGTCAGCCGAGCCGAGCAGGGTGACGGTGTCGCCGATCTGGACGTTGGGCACGTCCGTGACGTCGAGCATGGTGAGGTCCATGCAGACGTTGCCGACTATGGGCACGCGGCTGCCCCTGACCATCGCTTTGCCGCGATTCTTGAGTGACCAGGGGTAGCCGTCGCCGTAGCCGGCGGTGATGACGGCGATGCGCGAGTCGCGTTTGGTGAAGTAGGTGCGTTCGTAGCTGATGGACCGGCCGGAGGCGATGTCGCGCAGGTTGACGATACGGCTGCGCAGGCTCATGACCGGCGTCAGTTTGAGGTCGGTGGCGCGGTGCCCGGACTGGTAGCTGTCCGGCAGAATGCCATAGACCACGAGGCCGGGACGTATGAGGTCGTAGCGCGAGCCGGACACGTTGAGCAACCCGGCCGTGTTTGCCGTGTGGCGAAGGTATCCGGAGATGCCGAGGTGGCTGAGTTGCGACATCACCCGTTCGTAGAGTTGGAGCTGGTGGCGCGTGAAGTTGGTGTCCGAATCCGCCGCCGGGAAGTGCGTGAACACGCCTTCGACGTCCAGCCCGGGAAGGTCGGCGACCGTGGCCACGAACTCGGCCGCGACTTCGTCGTCAACGCCGGTCCGGCCCATGCCGGTATCGACCTCGACGTGCAGGCCGATTGTGGTGTTGCGCTTCACCGCTTCCTTGGAGAGTCGGTGGGCGAATTCGGTCTCGGTGACCGACGGCGTCAGGTTGTGTTCGAAGAGCGCGGGGATTTCGCGATAGGGGATGGGTGACAGGACGAGTATCGCGTTCTTGATCCCGCCGAGCCGGAGCGTGATGCCTTCGTCGGTCGAGGCCACGCCGAAGACGTCGACCCGGTCGCTGACCTCCTGCGCTACTTCGCGCAGTCCGTGGCCGTAGGCATCGGCCTTGATTGCAAGGAGGATTTTGCCGCTGTCGGCCTCGCGGCGGACCTCATTGAGATTGTTGTTCAGGGCGTCCAGGTTGATTTCGGCCCAGACTCTTCCGAATTCCATCAGGTGCATCATTCTACCGACAGAAGCGGAAAAGTCAAAGCGCGAACCCTGAGATGGAAGTCCACAGATTACGCAGATGACGCAGATGACGAAGCCATGACCGTAGGTCATTCAAACGGGAGGGGGAGGCTGCTGAAGACATGCGACGGTCTGCGGTCAGCGGTGAAAGGTCAGTGTCTGCGGAACTCGACGAGTTTGGCGCGGATGGCCGGGATGAGTTCGCGCGGGTCAGGGTGTTCGATACTGAGCTGTTCGAACGGGCAGAGGCCCGTGTCGTCGCGGTTGCGGATCTCCACCACGGTTGTGCCGAAGGAGAATGGTATCGCCGCCGCGTGAAGAATACGTTCTGCCGGGATCGAACCGGTGAGGCCGAGCACTCGTTCCACGTGGAGGTAGTCGAAGATGCGGGCAGCGCAGGCGCCCACGACCCGGTCGGCGACTGTCGCGCCCTGCAGGCCGCCGGGGAACCAGTCGACCAGTTCGAGCAGCGGCATTACCCCGTCATCGTAGGAACGGTACAGCTCGGTTCCATGGTGCATGACGAGCAGCGACAGGCAGTCGTTCGCAAGGAGGACGAGCGGGTCGGTCGGAGTCCTTTCCCCGGTAGCCATCTACGTCGGTCTCTCGCAAGAAGAGAAGTGCACGGGCTGATTGTCACCGGCGCGAGACAATAGTCAAGCAAGTGCGTAACTGACGTACATTCCGGCGGTTTCTCTTGACACCCGGTTGGGCTTCGGTAGCTTAGGTTTCTTGGGCAAGTATCTGCTGTCACAGGCGAACGTTAACCAGTGGTTGTCGATGCTGCTGGCAAGGTACGAGGTGTTCGTACCGGTCGAACGCGAGAGTCAGGTCCATTGGCATCGGCTAGCGTCGCCGGACATCGAGGCTAATACCTTAAGCATTACACCGGCCCAGAAGCGGATCCGTCCCTCGGAGCCGGTGAAGTCTTTCATGTTCCAGCCGCGGCAGCGAGTCGGGGGCATGCCGCAACCAGCGGAACCGGGCGAACCGGTCCCGCGCGTGTTGCTTGGCATCAAGAACTGCGACCTCGTGTCGCTCAAGGTGCATGACAAGGTGCTGACCGAGGGCGGATTCAATGACCCGTTCTATGCGGCGCAACGGAAGAGCACGATGCTGGTTGTCGCGGACTGCCCGAGCCCTGAGCAGAGCTGTTTCTGCAACCTGCTCGGGTTGACGCCCTATGCACAGGAGGGCGCGGACGCCGTGCTGTCGCTTGTGAACGGAGACTGGCTGTTTGAGACCGAACGCCGGGGGCAGGAATTGACCGGCATGGCCCCGGGCCTGTTTGCCGGTCTGGCTGAGTACGCGATGGAAATTACCGTGCGGGGCGAGCAGCGAAAGGCCGCGGCGGCGGCGCTGAGTGTCATCAATCCGAGGCCGTGGAACCCGGACCTGCCCGGCGCGATAGGCGCGAGGCTGAACGACGCTGCGTTCTGGAACCGGCACGCCGATTCCTGCGTGGAGTGCTTTGGGTGCCTGATGGGTTGCCCGACCTGCTATTGCTTTCTTCTCTATGACCAGGCAAAGGACGGCGGGCTGGAGAGGACACGGGTCTGGGATGCCTGCTACGAGGCGGCGTACGCTCGAGTGGGCGGCGGCGCCAACCCCCGCGCTGAGTTCGTTAGACGGTTCGCGAACCGGTTCGACTGCAAGTGGAACCAGTTCAAGCGCGACTACGGGATGTACGCCTGTTCCGGTTGCGGCCGGTGCTTCAAGGCATGCATGGGCAGGATTGACATCAGGAAGGTGCTGGGAGAACTGTGAGGAAAGAGAGAAGAGCAAAGTCAGAAGAGAGAAGGCCAGGAATCCAGTTTCACACTTCTCTTTATACTCTTCACTCTTGCTCATGAACAACCCCTACCAGCCGACACCTGCGACAATTCTGAGCATGACGGATGAGACGCCCAACATCCGGACTTTCGTTCTGAAACCCGATGATGAAATCAGCTTCCGCGCTGGCCAGTTCGTGGAGTTGACCGTCCCAGGGTTCGGCGAGGCGCCGTTTACTCCGTCATCATCGCATTTCGAGAGAGAGACGCTCGAGATGACGGTGATGAAGGTCGGCAGGACGACCGACGCCCTGTTCAATTTGAGGCCGGGCGGCGTACTCGGCGTGAGGGGGCCATTCGGCAAACCGTACCCGCTGGCCAGGTTTGAGGGCAAGGATATCTACATTGTCGGCGGCGGGGTGGGCCTCGCGCCTTTGCGCGCGCTGTTTCTGGCCCTGACGCATGAGATGGGTAAGTACAAGCGCGTCTATCTCAGGTACGGCGCGCGCACGCCAAGTGATATTGTCTACAAACACCTGCTGCCGGGATGGCAGAAGCTACCGAAGGTGGACGTCGAGCTGTCGGTGGACGTGAGCGACGAGAAGTGGATGAAGAGAGTCGGCGTGGTCACCTGCCTGATGGATGAGATTCCCTGTGACGAGCGGACGAGCGTTGCGGTTGTCTGCGGTCCGCCGATGATGATGAAATTCGTGAACCGGCGTTTGCTCGAAGCCGGATTCCAGCCTGAGAACATCTACCTGTCCATGGAAACGAACATGTCGTGCGGCGTCGGTCACTGCCGGCACTGCCGCCTCGGCCCCTACCTGACCTGCAAGGACGGTCCCGTCATGACGTGGTCGCAGATCAAGGATATCGAGAACCCATTCGTGTAAATGACGAATCTCGAATGGCCGGACCGGGTTGAGGGCAGAACGCAAGTGAACGCGACGCGTACGATCTGCCCCTTTTGCATGAACGGCTGCACGTCCGGTGTGACTTGGAATGGGGTAGGACATGAGATGCACTATTTCGTGGACGGTGCGGTCAACAAGGGAAGGCTCTGTGCCCGCGGCAACTGCGCGAACACCGTTCTCGATCATCGCGAGCGGTTGTGCCGGCCTTTGCTCGACGGGCACGACACGACTTGGCCGGAAGCAGAGGCCCTGGTTCGGCAATGGCTCTCCGAGGTGAAACCGCAGGAGTTGGGCTTAGTGTACAGCCGGGGACGCACGGCGGCCGATACCCGCCAATTGCGCGGTCTGGCGCAGGAGTTGGGCACACCCAACCTCGCCTGTGCCCACATCGAACCGGAGAGCGGGTTCGACTACCGGCTCGAGGGCGTGACTGATGCATCGCTGGCCGCTATCGAGTCGGCACAGGTCAGCTTGCTCGTAGGCGATGTCTTCAATACGTCACCGGTTGCCAGTTGGCGGATAATCGAGGCAAGGTATGCCGACCGGAAGAACCGGCTGGTGGTCATCGACTCGATTCGCACCCGGCAGTCGGGATTCGCCCACGTCTTCATCCAGGTGAGGCCGGGTACTGAGCCGTTTGCGCTGCTGGTGCTGTCGGCCCTCATCGCGCCGAAGACGGTCCTGGGCGTGGATGTCGACCGGTATGCCCGCGTTGCCGGAGTCGAACGGCGGTTGCTGGAGACGACGGCAGCCATGCTCGGAGCAAAGGTGCCCGGGTTCGTCGGGAGCGCCATGCACACCGGGCGAGTCTCTTATCCCGCCCTGCACAGTCTGGCCAGCCAACTCGTGGCCCATGTCGCTGGGAAGTCCTTCAACGGCTTCAGAGAAACGCGGCTGCCGGCAGGCCCGAAACGCTTCAGCGACATCAGGAAGGCGATGACGGAAGGCAGGCTGAAGATGCTCTTCTGGACCGGGGGTCTGTTCCCATACAGCTACGAAGAGCTTCTGCCCGAGCTGGCGAAGGTTGAACACCTGGTCGCGACGTCCATTTTCAGCCCGGACCCGCCGGTGCGCGGGCTGGTTCTTCCCCTGACTGCGGACCTGGAGCAGGCTTCCCTTGCCAGTTCCTACTGGGGGCCGGTTGAGCGGAGCCCGCTCGCCATGCCATTGAGTGGAACGAGACTCTTCTCGGACGTACTGGCGTGGTTCGGCCGGGCCGATGAGGTAGCCGAGCCCGAGCCGAGGCGGTTCGATGTGGACGAGGTCGTGGCCATGGCTGATCGGGCGAAGGTAACTACCAAGGCTCCGGCCGAATGGCTGTTGGTCGGCGAGAAGAAGGCGATTGGACTTCGCGGATTCCATGACCCGGAGGAAGAAATCTCGGTCTGCCACGCTGATGTCGGAAAGCTCGATGTGGCGAGCGGCAGCTATCTGAGAGTCAAGAGCCCCAGTGCGACTCGGGAGTTCCGTGTCCGTGTCAGTGAGGCAGTGCCTGCCGGCGTGCTCATGGTGGGAACCAACGTCCACGCAAATCGCACCTTGTTTCCGTTGGTCGACAACAGTCTGACCGGCGAGACGACCGTGACGCCGGTTCCCGTCGAACTGGAGAAGGCCGGACGCACGGCGCGGGCCGCCGGCGAGAATCCATCAGTCTGGACATGAAGCGCATTGTGCTGAGGCCCGACTACTGCATCGGCTGCCGTTCGTGTGAGGCAGCGTGCCGCAGCCGATTCAAGACGGAAGCACGGATTCGTCACGGTGAGGTCACGACGGAAACGCTGCTGCCGCAGGGCTGCAGACACTGCGATGAGCCACTGTGTGCCGCTGCCTGTCCATTTCAGGTCATTGTCAGGGATACCGAGACCGGGATAGTGCGGAAGTCTGATTTCCACTGTGTCGGATGCCGCTCCTGTGCACTGGCGTGCCCGTTCGGCGTAATTCCATCGAATCTGGTCAGGCACATGGCGCAGAAGTGCTCGCTCTGCAGTGACCGGCCCGAGGGCCCGCGCTGCGTCCAGACCTGTCCGACCGGCGCGCTGCAGTTCGGGGACGACGACAGGCTGGCAGAGAAGAAGACCGGCGTCGCGTTCGCGGTCCGGTCTGTGCACGGCAGGCGGGTGTAGTGTATAGGAGTCAAGGGGTCCAGGATTCAAGGATTCCAGTGCCGGCACACTTGACCACTGGAATCCTGGAAGCCTCGAGTCATTCAATATGCACCTGAACGGGTGGGAAGTGACTCTTGCCATCGTGTTCCTACCCGGGGTTGTCTTGGCGTCGGCTTCAGGCCTGATGTTAACGTGGGTGGACCGCTTCGTGGCCGCGCGGGTGCAGTGGCGTAAAGGGCCACCTGCGTACCAGCCGTTCGCCGACATACTGAAGCTGCTTCTCAAGCAGACGACGGTGCCTGCGGGCGGATCGAGAGTCACGTTCCTGGCAGCTCCGATCATCGGATTCGCGTCGATGTGTGTCATCGCCATGCTGCTCTTCTTCGCCAACTTCTTCCCGCACGTGTCCTTCGTCGGTGACCTGCTGGTGCTCGTCTATCTGTTCGCCCTGGTGCCGCTCGCGACCATCGTCGGCGCCTCGGCCTCGCGTAACCCGCTTTCCGCGGTCGGCGCCTCCCGCGAGATGACGTTGTACCTCGGATACGAACTGCCGTTCCTGCTTGCGCTGGCAGTCCCCATAGTGCGCACCGGGGGCGCCATCCGGCTTGGCGACCTGGTTCTGGCGCAGCGGGGCACCGGGCCGTTTCTGTTCTCGCTGTCCGGGGCCATCGCCGCAGTCATCGTGCTCATCTGCATCCATGCAAAGCTCGGGTATGTTCCATTCGACCAGGCAGAAGCCGAGCAGGAGATCATGTCCGGCGTGCTGATCGAGTATTCGGGTGCGCCTTTGGCCATGTTCCGACTCACCAAAGCGATGATGTTCTTCCTGATGCCGTGCTTCCTGGTGACGGTCTTCGGGGGCGGGCTTGCCAGCTTCTGGGCAATTCCCGAACTACTCCTGGCCTGGGTAATTATCATCCTGGTCAAGAACACCAATCCACGGTTCAGGATTGACCACGCACTGCGTTTCTTCTGGTTCATCCTCGGTCCGCTGGGAGTCGTGGCCGTGGCACTCGCGCTCATGAAGCTATGATGACAGATAATGGTGAAGTCAGCGGAAAGAAGGCCCATAATCGATTCCCACATTTCCCTCTTTTGCACTCGCCGATGAAGGACCCGCTCGTCTGGGGACTGAAGAGATCTCCGTGGGTGTACCACGTGGCCGCGGCTTCGTGCAACAACTGCGACATCGAGATACTCGAGCTCCTGACCCCGCGCTATGATGTGGAGCGCTTCGGAATCGTCTTGGTGGGTTCACCGCGGCACGCCGATGTTCTGCTGGTGACCGGAGTGCTCAACCGCAAGTCGCTGCCGCGTGTGCTGGAGGTGTACAAGCAGACCCCGAAACCCTGCTTTGTCATCGGCATCGGCACGTGCGCATGCGGCAAGCAGCTATTCCGCAATTCATACAACTCGGTCGGGCCCTACGACAAGTATTTGCCGGTGCACTCCTATGTTCCCGGCTGCCCTCCCAAGCCGGAAGCGATGATGCTCGGCGTGATCCGGGCGCTCGGCAAACTATGACCGACGCTGAAGCCGGACTGAGGCAATTGGTGCCGGAGGCGGAGGTGCAGGAACGCAGTCCCAGACGTTTCTACATCCGGATACCGCGCGAGCGGCTTACCGTCGCTGCACAATTCCTGCATCGCGAGCGGGGTATGCGGCTTGCGACCTGCACCGGTATAGACACACGCGAAGGATTCGAGGTCCTCTATCATTTCTGCGAGGACGGGACCGGCACGATCTACACGTTGAAGGTGCTGGCATCGAAAGATGACCCGCGCATTGAGTCGCAGTCGCCATGGTCTCCGGCAGCCGACTGGATAGAACGGGAGATGCATGAACTCCTGGGCATAGATTTCCCGGGTCACCCCAATCTGACACGCCTTCTCACCTCCGACACTGACTGGGATGCGGACATGTATCCACTCCGCCGGGATTTCGTTCGTTCCCGCGGTGGCGAAGCCAAAACAAGACGCGAGGCGCATGAGCAGTAGGCGCGTCGTTCCGATCGGCCCCTACCACCCGTTGCAGGAAGAACCGGAGTTCTTCAAGCTGATCGTTGAGGGTGAGACCGTGACTGACCTGGAGATCAACCTCGGCTACAACCATCGTGGGCACGAGTTCATATCACCCGAACTCAACTACGACCAGATTCCATTTCTGGTCGAGCGTATCTGCGGTATCTGCTCGAATTCGCACCCGCTGGCCGCGGTACTGGCAATCGAAGACCTCTGCGGGATCAAGCCGCCGCCCCGTGGCGCCTACATCCGTACGGTCACCCACGAACTCGAGCGCATTCACTCTCATTTGCTCTGGGTCGGACTTGCCGGGCACTTCATTGGATACAACACCGTATGGATGTGGGCCTGGCGGTATCGTGAGCACATCCTCGAGATTGTCGAGATGATTGCCGGCAATCGTAATCACTACGCCGCCAACAAGCCGGGCGGCGCTAGACGCGACATCCAGCCGGAACAGATTCCCCAGATATTGCTGGCGCTGAACGTCGCCGAGGAGAAGACGCGGATGCTGACCAAGATCGTGCTCGACGACCCGCTGATCCGCGCCAGGCTGGAGCGGGTTGGAGTACTGACACACGAGCAGGCAGTCGCCTATTCGGTGCTCGGGCCGACTGCGCGGGCATCGGGTGTCGACATCGACGTACGCCGTGACGACCCGCATGACGCCTATACCGACGTCAGGTGGAGCATCCCGGTCCTTACAGATGGTGACGTCTTGGCCAAGACCAAGGTCAGGCTGCTCGAGATCATCGAGTCAATAGGGATCATCCGGCAGTGTCTCGGTCGGATGCCAGAGGGACCAATTGAGGCGCGAATCGAAGATTTCCCGCCCGGTGAGGGGATCGGCCGGGCCGAGGCACCACGCGGTGAAGTGTTTCACTACGTCCGTTCCGACGGAACCAGCCGTCCACTTCGACACAAGATTCGGGCTCCGAGCTTCATGAACATCGCATCGAACATCGTCGCAGTCAGAGGCGGCTCCATCGCCGACGCTGCCCTGACCCTGGCTGCTGTGGACCCGTGCTACTGCTGCACTGAACGGATGGCGGCGTTTGAGGATGGAAGACTGAAGTACACGGGCAGAGACCTGCTCAGGCTTTCGTGGCAAAAGACCGAGCGACTCAGAACCGGGAAGCAAATCGTAGCGGGTGATGTGCACCGCTCATCAGGCCAGCAGAACGGCTGAGGAGAACAGATGCCATTCGCTGACCTGAACATGCTTTGGATGCCGATTCTGGTGCCGATGGTCGCGGGAATCCTGGCACTGGCCGTGTCACGACTGCGAAACGAATTCAGTCTCATTGGCACCGTAGCAACTCTGTACTACGCGATACGCATCTTCCTGGCCAGCCGCCACGGAACACCGGCTTGCGAACTCATCAGCTTGGGCCCGGCGACCCTCGGCCTGCGGGCAGACGGGCTGTCGGCATTTGTTCTGCTGGTCGCCGTTGCGATAGCCGCGCTCGTCGTTCTCTACTCCTTCCGGTACATGCGAGGCAAACCGGCAGCCGGACTCTACTACTTCCTGCTGCTATTCACGGTTGGCTGCGCCGCCGGCGTGTTCCTGGCGAGCAACCTGATCGTCCTGCTGGTCTTCTGGGGACTCCTGGCAGCTCTGCTCTACGGCATGCTGTTCATCGGACCCCGCGATTCATCGCCGGTGGCCATGAAAGGGCTGATCATTGCCGGGAGTGCGGACTTGGTGATGATGACCGGAATCGGGTTGCTTCTGTTTGGCGTGGGTAGCTCCGAGATGGTGCCGGCCGGGCCGATTCCTCTGCAGTCGGCAGTGTCGATCGCCGCCTTCGCGATGATCAGCACCGGCGCGCTGGCCAAGGCCGGCTCGATGCCGTTCCATAGCTGGATTCCGGATGCCGCGTCGACCGCGCCGGTGCCCTTCCTGAGTTTCGTGCCCGGAGCCGTAGACAAGTTGCTCGGCGTCTACCTCTTGACCCGCGTCTCTGTGAACATCTTCGACATCAGCTCGAATGACGTCGTACGCAACGTGCTCATGACGGTCGGCGCAGTCACAATCCTGGCTGCGGTGATGATGGCCCTCGTGCAGAAGCGAGTGATGAAGCTGCTGGCGTTCCATGCCGTATCGCAGGTCGGATACATGGTTCTAGGAATCGGGACCGGACTGCCGATAGGAATTGCCGGCGGGCTGTTTCACATGCTCAACAACTCGATATACAAGGCCGGGCTGTTTCTCTCCGCCGGCTCGGTGGAGCTGTCATGCCGAACCGACAACATTGACGAACTGGGTGGGCTTGCCAAGCAAATGCCGCTGACCTTCGTCGCCTTCCTCGTACTGTCGCTGGCGATCGCGGGAGTTCCACCGCTTAATGGTTTCACCTCGAAATGGATGGTTTATCAGGGGCTCGTCGAGCTGGCCAAAGATGGCAACCGGATGTACCCCTTCTTTTTGGTCGCGTCGATGATGGGCAGCGTGCTGACGCTTGCCTCATTCCTTAAGCTGCTCCACTCGCTTTTCCTTGGTCAACGTCCGTCGACGTTGTCCAGGAATCGAGAGGTGGGATTCGCAATGTGGTTGCCACCGATTATCCTGGCGTCCGTCTGCGTTCTCTTCGGCGTCTTTGCCTACCCGATACCGCTGCGGGGGCTCATCTATCCCAGTCTTCCCTTCGTTGTCGAGCCGAACGGGATATGGCAGCCGGAGTGGGCGACCCTGCTGGTTCTCGTGTCCCTGGGCCTTGGGGTGCTCGCGTACCTGCTCGGCGCCGGGCGCAACACAGTTACGGCGCGGACATTCGTGGGCGGTGAGAACACTGCGAATGAAGAAGAGGGACGCGTGACCGGGAGTGGGTTCTACGGCCCGGTCAAGACCATTCCGCTACTGCGACGGATGTACGAAGTCGCCGAGTCAGGGGCAACCGACTTCTACAATCTCGGCTTGAAAGGCACCGAGGCGATGTCCGGATTCATCCTGACCTACGTCGACCGAACCGTGGACTCATTCTACACCGTCGTCAGTGGCTTCGTGCTTGCGCTGGGCAGGGGACTGCGCGCCGCCGGGCCCTGGTTTTTCGGGCTGTTGGCGGTGCCGCTGCTGGTCTACGTCGGTACGGGTCAATTGCTGGCGCTGAGGTATTTTGCCGTGGCTCTGATGGTCGGCGGCGCATTCCTGGCTCTGGCCGAGGTGAGTTTTGCGCGCTTCATGCTGCTCATCAGCTTGACCCAGGTCGGTTTCGTGGTCCTGGCCCTCAGTCGCGGCGACACAATAGGATTCCTTTCGGCGACGTTTCAGTTCTACAATTCGCTCCTGGCGTATGCGGCAGTCTACCTTTCGTACCGACTGGTCACGGCCGCCGGTCGGCAGTCGCCAGTCGCCATTACTGACTTTCGCGGAGTATCACGCGGCATGCCGGTGGCAACGCTGGGATTCATCGTCGGCGGCCTGTCCCTGGCGGGAATGCCTCCATCCGGGAATTTCTTCAGCAAGTACCTTCTCTCGTCAATCTACCCGGAGAACACCGTATATACTGTGATCATCATCTTCGTGGCTTTGCTGATGCTGGGGGCAATGCTCAGGGTGATAAACCAGGTCTTCTTCGGTCCGGCGCGGATCGACTATCGCGAGCCCCGGGGTGGGCTCTACTACGCATCGCTCGCGGTGTCGGTCTTGGTAATTCTCAACGGACTCATGTCCAAGCCACTGATTAATCTGCTCTCGCTACTCTTCGGAGTTTCGGTCCAGTGATCGCCGCCATCCTCGTCCCCATCATCGGCGGACTGCTGGTACCGCTGTTCCCGGCGCGCCTGGCGCGGGCGCGCAGCATCTTCGCTGCGGTCGCTGGATCACTGCCGGTCGTGTTCGTCGCGACCATGATGCCCGGCGTGCTGGCCCAGCCGACTGCGATCAGTCTCTGGCAACTGCCGATGTTCAGGAGCATCAATCTGGTCCTGCTGGGTGACGGACTTTCGGTGTTCGTGGCTTTCGCCTCGGCGCTAGTCGGCGCCCTGGTCGTCATCTACTCGATTGACTACGTTCGCGACTACCCACACCAGAACGAATTCTTTGCCCTGGTGCTGGTCTTCCAGGGCTCGATGATGGGGCTTGTCTTTTCGGGCAATCTGGTGGTCATGTACATCTTCTGGGAGCTGACCGCGATCTGTTCATGGCGTCTCATCGGCTTTCATCGACACGAGGAGATACCGGTCGCGAATGCGAGCAAGGCGCTGTTGGTTACCGTCTTCGGTTCGGCCTGTATGCTGCTTGGGTTCAAGCTCATATTTCACCAATTCGGCACTCTGGATGTGCTTGCACTGCGCGGGCAGGTGCTTTCCGCCTGGCCGCTGTCCCTGGTGTTGTTGGGTATGCTCGCCAAGTCGGCCCAGTTTCCGTTGCAGACCTGGCTGCCCGATGCCGGTGTGGCGCCGTCGCCGGTCACGGCTCTGCTTCACGCTGCCGCCCTGGTCAAGATCGGCGTCTACGCGTTCGCCAGGATCTTCCTCGCCACGTTCACGATGCCTCGTTCATCGGTTGATCTGATTATCGTCATGGCCGCGCTGAGCGTGTTCGTGGCCGCCACCTCTGCCGTCGTCGAGAACGACATCAAACGTATACTGGCGTACTCGACCATCAGCCAGATTGGCTACATCGCACTCGGTCTGGCCATCGGCACGCCGCTCGCGGTGCGCGGTGCCCTGTTTTACATCCTGGCGCACGGTCTCGCCAAGGCCGGGTTGTTCCTGGGTGCCGGTAACGTGGAGCACTATGCTCACGAGAAGGACATACGGCGACTCGGAGGCATGGGGAAGGTGATGCCCCTGACCTCGTTCGGGTTCTTCGTGAACGCGCTGTCAGTCATGGGCATTCCCCCATTCGGCGGTTTCTTCGCCAAGCTCTTCATAATTCTGGCCGCGATTCAGACCGGCCACTACTTTGTGGCGGGCCTCATCGTCTTCACGGCCGTCCTTACGCTGATCTACATGCTGCGGCTCTGGACCAAGGTATTCAACGGTCCAGTCACCCACCCCGGCAACGCCGAGACCAGCAAACTCATGCCGGCCGTAGTCCTAGCGTTCGCGGTACTTTCGCTCCTCTCATCCCTGATGCTGATTGGTCCGTTCGACTTTGTGGGCCGGGCGGTTGCCGTGACCCAGTGGTTGAAACCGTAATCGTGAGGGGATTCCGTGCTCCGCGTCTCCGGTTGACTGGCCGGGGCAGCGGCTGGAGCGGCGACTCGGTGTCCGAGGGCAGGTGGTGAGGATTCCACTTCCGAAGGTCCGCGAGCTGGTGGAGGCCTTCAGGGCGATCACCAGGGGACCGTTCACGTCGAAGTTCCCGGCCCAGGTGGACTCTGTCCACCCGAACTTCCGCGGCATCCTCAAGTTCCGCGAGGACAAGTGCATCTGTTGTGGCGCCTGCACCCGCGTCTGCCCGGCCCGGGCCCGCGAGATCTACGTCGACCGCGAGCGTGGGGTCATGCGCAACGTCCACCATGCCGAGCGCTGCATCTACTGCGGTCAATGTGTGCTCGCCTGTACAACGCGAGACGCCATATACCATTCTCAGGAGTTCGACACCGCTCGGACCGAACGGAGTTCTGACTGGGAGACATCGGTAGAGAAGGAGCTTGCCTATTGCGAAGTGTGCGGCGAACCCTTCGCCGCCAAGGCGCACCTCTGCTGGATTGCCGCCAAAGTGGGAGACCTGGCCAATTCCAACCCCACCTTGTTCCTGAGTCTTTATGAAGTGCTCGGCACCGCTGAGCCGCGGCCCCGCGGCGATGTTCAGCCCTATCGTTCCGACACACTGCGCATCCTCTGCCCCGAGTGCCGGCGCAAGACCTATCTGGCCGAAGAGTGGGGATACTGAAGAACCAGGAAGTCGGAATGACGAATGCAGAATGACGAATGTTCCCGCCAATCGCCAATCGTCATTCGCCAATCGCCACTTCCCGTCATGCCGAAGGTGGGAGTCGAACCCACAAGTCCATCGCTGAACGGCGGATTTTGAGTCCGCTGCGTCTGCCAATTCCGCCACTTCGGCTTGCATCACGGCGGGCCGATGCGTGTTGCACCGTGCCTTGTGCGTGGTGCATTATGCCGCTGCTGGCCGTCGAGTCAAGAGCGCCCTGTGCAGGTTTGAGTTGACAGCGCCCGTCTGCGGTGCTAAAACTGAATCATGGTGAAGATGTTACTCCGCATGTTCCTGCCGGCGGCTGTGCTACTCACCGCGGCCGGTTGTGGCCAGCCGAAGGAGGCCCCGGTCATTTCATGGATTGGCGGGTACGCGTCGGTCATGGCGGGGGACAGCGTCATCTACAGGTGCCAGGCGAGCGATCCTAACATGGAGCAGCTTTCGTACTTCTGGTCTCAGGAGGGCGGCAGACTCGGATGGGACTGGAGCGACAGCGTGCGCTGGTTCGCCCCGGAATCATCGGGTGAGGGCAAGATCCGTGTCACGGTCACGAACGAGGATGGCCTGACCGCAAGCGACAGCCTCTCGCTGGCGGTCCGCGCTGAGACCGCCGGCGTTCTCGATTGGGATGCTGCGGTCAAGGCCGGAGAGTTTGCAGCCTGGCCTGTCGCCATACGGGCCGGATACAAACTCTACGGAACCTGCGGATCTGATACCGGCAACATCTTTCTGATGGTGCTGGACGATTCCAGTTTCACGAGGTGGGTGGCAGGCGGCTCGGTCAGCCCGCTCCTCCGTCGTGCACCATACAGCACTAATGACACTTTCTCAGTTCGAACCGGAGCGGATGGGCTGTACCACATAGTCATGGACAACACCGGGGGCAGCGGAGACTACAACTACCGGCTCGACGTGTGGAAAGCGGGCCCGTAGGCTGATGCAGGCCCCGGCCTAGTTGGTTCGCGGTTGGTGGACGCGGCCCGCTCGGGATTGCTCAAGCAGGCGCAGCAGCAGGGGGATCGGCAGGCCTACGACGTTCATCAGGCACCCGGAGACCCGACTCACAAAGACCCCTGCCTCGTCCTGTATGCCGTAGGCGCCGGCCTTGTCGTACGGCTCCGGTCCCGCGATGTACCGCTCGATTTCATCAGAACCGAGCTTGCGGAACGTGACCTGAGTGGTTTCGGCCGCGGCGACTATTCGGTGCCGGCCCCGGTCACATTCACCGGACGATGGGAGCACTCGGGCGATCGCGACGCCGGAGATGACCGAGTGCGTGCGACCTGAAAGCAGCCTGAGCATCTTGCGGGCCTCTGCCGTACTGCGCGGCTTGCCCAGAATCAGCTTGCCGCAGACGACCACCGTGTCCACCCCGACAACAAGCCCGTCATTTACACGGTCGACAACCGAGAGGGCTTTGGCCTTCGCGCACGCGACCGCGTACCGCCCAGGCGAGTCGCCGGGCTTGACTCCGACCGCGTCCGGACTTTCGCTGGCGGTCGGTGTCAATATCCGGAATCGGAGGCCGAGTCTTCGCAGCAGGTCGCGGCGGCGCGGCGACGTTGAGGCAAGGTAGATGTTGACCTCCGCGGTCCCGGTCGGACAGTGGGCCTTGGCGGCTTCGCTGGGGCGGCTCATCCGGTTCAGTGGGGCAGGATGCTGCCGAACGTACCCTTCCCGATCTTAAGGTCGGGCAGTTGCTTGATGCGGACCTCGAAGTCGTAGGTCCAGCGCGTTCCGAGCTTCTGGAATTTGACGAAAGCCTCCCAGCAGTGGAGGTCTTTGGTCAGGAGCAATCCGTAGTTTGCGAACTGTTTTTGGGCGAAGTTATATCCGAGGTCAGTAAGGTCGAACTTCCAGCCGGGGATGGCCAGGGCAGCAGTGCCCGTAATCATGTTGACTGTCGTACCTCCGCTGCGTCCGTAGGTGTGAGTGAAACCAAGCTGGAACCCAGCCGGCCACTGGTCGTCCGGGTCCGAGCAACCGGTGCTGTCCGTCTTCCGACTTGTGATGCGGTTCAAGTAGAACGTAGTCGCGACCGAGTAGTCTTTATCCATGCTGAGCGAGTCAAAGTTGAAGCCTGCTGTGGCATTGATGGAGAGATTCAGGTTTGACCCCTGGAGCGGCTGCAGGAGCGCAGTACCGACCAGCGGGCTGAGGCGTTTCACCGGGTTGGGATTCTTGTCGAGCAGGTCATAGGATGAAGTGAAGTTCACTGAGCCGATGTCGCGCTTGGTGTGATTCGTGTCCACTTTGGCCTGGAACGTGTTGCCGAGTCCCAGATTCACAAGCGCCTCGCTCGGGTCAAACGGATGCAGCCTGCCAAACAAGGGGCCGTAGTCGACCTTCGGCACGTAGTTGAGGTTTGCGCTCGGCGTGACCGTGTGCAGCAGCCCGTGCATCCCGAACGATTCGAGGCTGTAGACGCGGTAGAGCGTTACCTGGCTGGAGACGTTGCCAGTATAGCCTACTGTGACCGGCTGGGTATCCATCAGGTTGTCGGAATGCGTCAAACCCATCTGCTCGATCACCGAGAAAGTGCCGAGGAACTTCTGGTTCAAGCTTGCCCCGAGGTTGCTGGACAGGCGACGCGGTTTCGCATAAAGACTGTCGTTGTGATACGACCAGGTGGTGGCGAGCCCCAGATTCTCCGATGCCGTTGCAGCGCCGAGCGGGCCGAGCGTGTAGTCGGGACCGGATATGCCCAGTCCGGCATTGCCCTGGAGGTCGCGCAGTCTGGCGGTGTCGACGCTATTGGTCGAGTCCAGGTAGTCCTGCGTATGGTCCGAGAACGATGCCGACGGCGTGACGCCCCAGCCTGCCGCGATCGGGCGTTGAGTGAAGGAGAACCGTACCGACGGCAGGTCGGCCCAGCGGGTGTGCGTAGCGAACTCGGTCTTCTGCTGGGCCAGCACGGCTACGTTGCCTACGCGCCGCAGGTTCTTCGTCACCTGTCCGTAGGAATACAGATCCGGCTTGAGCCAATCGAGCTGGTCTTCCGAATAGTCCGGCTCGTAGCTCGCGTCCGACATCAAATCAAGCTTGCCGTCTAGTTGCGAGTCGAACAGAAAGCGCTCGGACCGATGTGTGGCGGACACGCTGTAGCGCCGACGATGCGTATCCCACTCCTGGATGTAGGAAGCATTGACATTGCCTTGTGCGTAAGGAGTAACGATGTAGACCGCCTCCGCCCGGCCCTGGATCCCTTTGTGGGTCATGAAGTCGGCGTAGAAGGTCATGTCTGAGTAGTCGTTGATGACCCAGTAGTAGGCCATGTCTTTGGCATACAGTCCCTCGTCCGCCGAATTGCCCACCTTGAACGGCATCAAGCCGGACTTGCGCTTTGAGGCGACCGGCACCATCCAGAACGGAACGGCCAGCAACGGCACATCAAAGAGCCTGAATACCATGGGTTCGCATATCGCTACGTCGTCCATGAACAGCTTGACGCGCGGGCCGTAGAAAACGTAGTGCGGAGGGTCGCGGTCGCAGGTCGTGTAACAGGCACGACGCGCGTCCAGCACCTGTTCATGCACCAGCCAGACCTCGTCTGCCCGGAAGAACCCGTTTTCGACGTGCGTGAACGCCGTACGCATCAGGCCCTTGTGCGAGTCGACGTTGTAGCTGAGCAGCTTGCCGGTGATGTTGGTCGGGCCGGCCGTGAAGAGCACGTCCTTGTAGGCCGACAGCACGTGCAGCTTGTCGTCATAGCAGATCGAGTCCGAGTGGACCGACATGTCGCCGTACCGCACCCAGGCTGAGTCGAGCAGCAGCACCTGTCCGGTCTTGGGATAGAATATGACCCGGTTTCCGCTGTAGTAGATGATGTCGCGGTGGACCGTGTCGGCTGCGGTCGTGTCAGCAGGCTGGGTGAGTAGCAGAAGGGCGAGCAGGAACACCGGGCTATGTTAGAAGCAAACCGGGGAAAGTCAAACAGAAAGGGACGTCAAATGGGGAGCGATGAGCCATTGAGTCACCGTCAGCCCCAAGTGCTAGTGTCCGTCATTTGTCAGTCTGCCGCCAATTGTCGCGAAGAGGTGACGGCCTTGGGTGAGGATCAGGGAGCCAAGCGCACCGAACATGCCCGCGACACCGATCCCGACCGGGCAGCCGGGTCTGCCGCAGAACGGGCACGTTCCGCACATGACCGCGTACGTTCCGGATATTCCGACCCACAGGCCAGAGAAACGCAGCAAGCCCGCGAGCACTCGCGCGGCTCGTCCGCGGGGCTCCACAACCGCCGGACTAGCGGGATCCGCGAGGGAACCAGCGCTCTCCCGTGCATTGGCCGGGGCTGGGCAGGGCTCAGTTCTCACTGGGGACATGGTATCGGCTGGCCCGCTCATGTCAAACGAACGGCGAGGTTAAGGTCAAGGTCGAGGTTAAGGGAGAGTGGTCTAGTGATCCAGTGATCGAGTGGGGAGGTCCGGACACTAGACCACTTGACCACTGGACCACGACGCTTTTCCGACTTCGCGAGGTTGGGCCCAGCGAGCGCTTTAGCGACGGAGGTTCCTGACAGTCAAGGCGATGACGAAGAAGAGAAGCCCGCACATTACTATTGTCGCCCCAGCCGGGAGGTTCAGGAAAACGGATACGGTGGTCCCGACCAGCACCGAACCGACTGCGCACAGTACTGAGATGAACATGGCGCCCCGGAATCCGCGGGCAACCTGCAGGGCCGTGGCCGCGGGCAGAATGAGAAGGGCTGACACCAGCATGATTCCGACGACCTTGATGGCCAGCACGACCGTGATCGCGGTTAGGAGGACGAGCACGAGGTTGATACGTTCGGCTTTGATCCCAGTGATCCGGGCGTACTCCTCATCAAAGGTGACCGAGAACAGGTCGTTGTAGAACAGCATGACGCAGGCGAAGACGACGAGCGACAGGCCGATTGACAGGTACACTTCCTGGGTGCTGACCGCCAGGATGTTGCCGAAGAGGTAGCTGAACAGGTCAACGTTAAATCCTCTTGACAGACTGGCCAGGATGACGCCACCGGCGATGCCGAGCGAGGAGACGATGCCGATGGCCGCGTCGCCGTAAATCCGCGCCTTCTGAGTGAGCCTGAGGATGAAGAATGCCGCCACAAGGACTACCGGAATCGCCACCCAGAACGGGTACAGGCCGAAGAACAGTCCGAGCGCAATTGCCCCGAAGCTGACATGGGAAAGGCCGTCGCCGATGAGCGATAGCTTGCGCAGAACCAGGAACAGCCCGAGCATGGCGCACAGTACGGCGACGAACGACCCGGCAAGGTACGCCTTCTGGATGAAAGCGTAGTGCAGGAAGTGGGCGATGGACATTGGAGCCTAGCCTCCACGTTCCGGCGGGCAGACGCCGTAGTACCGGTTCATCTCCGGCGAGTTGCAGAGGTCCGCGGACGGCCCGTAGTAGACGACGCGCCGGTCCAGGTAAAGCACCTTGGTCGCATGCTTGCCGATCAGATCGGTGTCATGGGTAATCAGGATGACCGAGATTTCCTGCTCACGATTCAGTTTCCCGATGGACTCCATGAAGCTCTCCCGGGCCTGCGGGTCGAGGGCGGTGCTCGGTTCGTCGAGAATGAGCAACTCAGGACGGGAAACCAGCGCACGGGCCAGAAACACGCGCTGCTGCTGACCACCGGAGAGCTCACCCACCGGCATGTCCGTCAGGTCAACAACGCCCATCAGGTCTAGCGTCTGCCTGACCCTGAGTTCGTCGCTCCGCGTGAGTCGCCGGGGGAAAGTCTTCTGCGACAACAGACCCAGGCCGACAACTTCCCGCACCGTAGCCGGAAAGAGCGGGTTGAACGCGTTCACTCGTTGCGGCAGGTAGCCGATTCTGCCCCAACCGGCGAATCCGGACAGGTCCTGACCGAACAGGTTCACACGGCCTTCGTACCTATCGGTAAGACCGAGAACGGTCCTTATCAACGTGGTCTTGCCGGCTCCGTTCGGTCCGGCCAGGATGACGTAGTCGCCTTTCTCAACCGCGAACGTCACACGGTCAAGAACCTCGATCGGCCCGTAGTCGAAACTGAGGTTCTCGACCGACAGGACGGTAGCCGCGTTACTTACACTCAAGCCCGGTTTTCAGGCTCGCAAGGTCGGCCCTCAGGATGTCGAAGAACGTCAGCCCTTGCTCAAGCTGGTCTTTGGTCACGTTGTGCGCGGCATTGAGGAGAAGCAACTTGGCGTCGGTTTCCCCGGCAATGGTCTGGGCAATCTTCGGGCTGGTCAGTTCTTCATAGAAGACGTACTTGACCTTGTCCTTTCTTACCTGTTCGACCAATCTGGCCAGGTCTTGCGCTGTGGGCTCGGCATCCGGCGACACGCCCTGGGCCGCAAGATACTTCAGGCCATAGCGGGCAGCCATGTAGCCGAAGGCATAGTGGCCGCCGTACACAATCTCTCGGTCCTTGCACGCGGCAAGGGTCGTTCGATAGGCAGAGTCCAGGGCGCTTAACTGCCGGCTGTAGTCGTCGGTCCGGCGCTCGTAGAGCATTCGGTTGGCGCTGTCCTTCGTCTCAAGCGCCTCGGCGATATTCCTTACCATCTGTTTGGCGTTGTCGAAGTCCAGCCAGATGTGCGGGTCAAGGGAACCGGGCGGCTCGTCTTCATCGTGGAATACGCCGGGAATCATCTTGGTGCTCTGGCTTGCGTCCACGACGATGAGGTGTTTGCCCGCGGCAGCCTTGATTACGTCTGCGGCCCAAGGTTCCATGAACTTGCCGGTGTAGACGAACACGTCAGCCTCACCGACCTTCACGATGTCGCTCGGCTTGGGTTCGAATGAATGAGCCTCGGCTCCCGGGGGCAGGAGCAAGGTCACTTCGGCTTGGTCGGCCCCGATACTCCGGGCCATGTCGTACAGCGGGAATAGCGTCGTCACTACCTTGACCTTGCGTTGCACCCGGCCGGCGGCGCGAGGGCCGGAACTGCACGCTGCCAGCGCGGCAATAGCGCAGGTCGCGACGACATAGACTGTCAGACTGGTTCTATTGCTCATGACCTTTCCTTTCATTGGCACTTCGGGCACATTCCTTCGACGTGCAGGCGGTGGCCGGTGATGCGGAATCCGGTAGTCTGCTCCAGTGTTTTGACCTGCCGGTGGAACGCGCACCTGGGAATCACTCCGACCGAGCCGCACTTCACGCACACGATGTGGTGATGGTGCCCGGACCCGTGTGCACTGCACGCCGCGTAGCGCACGACCCGGTCGCCAAGGTCAATCCTGACTAGCAGACCAATCTCCGCCAGCTCCTCGA
The DNA here is from genome assembly GCA_035505375.1 of bacterium. NCBI lineage: Bacteria > bacterium. Next base: position 23,648 of record DATJQV010000049.1, read on the forward strand.
CAATCCTGTAGACCGTGGGAAGTCCCAGAGTGGCCATTCGCCTACGTACATGGCGGTGGATGTCCTCGACTGTACGGGCGTCGCCTGAACCAAGCAGGTACTGCGCCACCATTCGGCGCTTGGGCGTGGACTTCAGGCCGGCGTCACGCAGCAGCCGGCTGAGCTTGTCGGGTGTCATGGTAAACGGAAATCACTTCTATCTATCATGCCGCCGCTTCCAGCCATGTCAAGCCGGACGCTTCCGGTCATGAGGAGAGGTTAAGGCTAAGGCTGAGGTCTCAAGAATACCGAAGGGATGAATACGGAAAGTGCGGCATTCATCCTTCATCCCTCCGCCTTCATCCTCGTTCCTTTGTCCCTCCGCCTTCGGCCTTCTCCTCCGCCTCAGCCTGTGCGGTTACGACAGCGGACAGGAATCGCAGATGGGACGAGCGCGACAGTTCACCTTTGCCAACTGCACCAGCAGGGCATGGTATTCGTTGTACATGCCCGGGCGGCGAGGCAGTGAGGACTCGAACATGAGGCGCAGTACCTCGTATGGTTCGTCGCCGCCGACCAGGCCGTAGCGTGACAAGATGCGGCGCGTGTAGGCGTCGATCACGAACACGGGGCGGCCAAGCGCGTAGAGCAGTATCGAGTCGGCTGTTTCCGGCCCAATTCCGCTGCACGCGAGCAGCATCGGGCGGAGAGTCCCGGTCGGGATGCGGCGCAGGCCGGAGAAACCGCCCTGCGAAATCAGCCATTTGATGAAAACGGCAAGGCGCGCAGCCTTAACGTTGTAGAATCCGGCGCTGCGGATGAGCGGCGCGAGTGCGGCAGGGGAGAGCCGCGCCAGTATCTCAAGACTCAGCAGCCGCCTCGACTTGAGCACGGCCATCGCCTTCTCCACATTCGCCCAGGCCGTGTTCTGGGTGAGGATCGCGCCGACCGCCACCTCAAGCGGAGTGTCACCGGGCCACCAGTGCTGGGGACCGTAGGCGGCGAGCAGGATGCCGTAGATTCGCTGGAGGGCTCGGGCGTCAGCCCCGGTATCCAAAGTGCGAAGTATCAAGGACAAGGGACAAAGCAATGAGGAACGGACAAAGTCCCAAAGACGGACTCGATTGGGCCTTGTTACTTAGGCCTTGCTTTGTCCTTTGGATTTTGTCCCTTTGGACTTGGTCTTGGGGGGCGGCGCCTGGGGTTTGGATTCGGGCGGCGGTGCTGCCGTGCGGCGCGAGTGCAGGGTACAGAAGGCGGTCGGGTCTGTTCCGGTGATGAAGACCTCGTAGCGGACGCGCGGACAGTAGGGCGTCGCCCGCAGCCCGGTCTGCTCGCAGATGGCCACAGTCGTGACGCTGTCCGGAACCGGGAAGCTGTCCGATGGGAGCGTGTCCGGATTGACCGTCTTCATGAAATCGCCCCAGATCGGCGCCGCGACCACGCCGCCGGTCGCGCCGGAGAAAATCGTCTTCTTCTTGTCAAACCCGACCCACACGCCGCAGGTGATTTGCGGTGTGAAGCCGATGAACCAGGCGTCGGCGTAGTCGTCGGTCGTGCCGGTCTTGCCCGCGGCCAGCCCGTCGTAGCCGAGCTGCCTGATTTCGGTGGCCGTGCCTTCGTTGACTACGCTCTCCATCATGTTGGTCAGCACGTATGCGGTCTGGGGCCGAAGCACGGCCTGTTCCTCGGGCCGATTGTCTTCAAGCACGTCGCCGTGCGCGTCCTCGACCCGCGTAATCATTATCGGTTTGACCTTTATGCCGTTGCTGGCCAGCGTGTTGTACGAATCAACGAGGTCCATGAGCGAGACTTCGACCGAACCCAGTGCCAGCGAGAGGTACGGCTGCAGGGTCTCGGTAATCCCCATCAGGTTTGCATAGTGTGCCACGACCTCGGGCCCGACTTTGGCGATGAGGCGGACGGCAACGAGGTTCCGCGAGAGCGCGAGCGCCCGGCGCAGGGTCATCCGGCCCATGAACGTACCGTCGTAGTCGTGCGGCTGGTAGTCGGGCTGTCCCGGCACCTTCAGCGTCAGCGCGGAGTCGAGGCCGATGTCGGCGGCGGTCATGCCGCTGTCGATGGCGGCGACGTACACGAACGGCTTGAACGCCGAGCCTGCCTGTCGCTTGGCCTGAATCGCCCGGTCGAACTCACTGTGCTTGAAGTCCCGGCCGCCGATGAGCGCCCGGATGTACCCGGTCCGCCCGTCCATTGCCAGCAGCGCGCCCTGCAGGTACTTGGGCGGGCCGATGGTTGAGTCGTGTTTCGCCTCCGCGTCATAGTCGGCCATGGTCGGCCTGAGGTTGAAGTCCTTCTCAAGCTGCGCGAGGTGCGACTGCAGAGCCAGATTGGCCGCCTGCTGCATGTCGAGGTCCAGGGACGTGTGGATGATGGCCCCCGACTTGTATACAAAGTCGGCTCCGTACTTCTCCATCATGTAGCGCCGGACTTCTTCGACAAAGTAGGGGGCCAGATTGCCGCCGGCTCCGGGAGGAAGGACCGCCAGCGGATGCTTGAGCCCGGCATCGAGCTCCTTCTGGGATATGCAGCCGAGCCGGAACATCTTGGTCAGGTAGAAGTCACGACGGATCAGCAGCCGGTCCGGATGGTTGTAGGGCGAGTAGGCCGACGGATTGGCGAGCATCGCGCCGAGGGTCGCGCACTCCACCGGGCTCAGGCGGGCAGCGGTCTTGCCGAAGTACTTCTCGGCTGCGGCTTCGACGCCGTAGACCGAGCCGCCGAACCATATCTGGTTGAAGTACATCTCGAGGATTTCCGACTTCGAGTAGTGCCGCTCCAGCTCGATGGCGAGCGCTATCTCCTTCAGCTTGCGGTCCACGCTCCGTTCCGGGGTCAGGAACATCGAGCGGGCGAGTTGCTGGGTGATGGTCGACGTTCCCTTGATGTTGCCGGGATGTTTCACCATGCTGAGCGCCAGCCCCGGTATCCGCTCGATGTCGATTCCCCAGTGCGAGTAGAACCGCTTGTCCTCAATTGCCACGACTGACTGTCGCAGGCACGACGGTATGGACTCAAGCTGGACCGGACGTCGCTTCTCCTGGTAGAAGTCGTAGATGACGCGGCCCTTGCAGTCGAGGATGCGGGTGCTGGCCGGCGGGCGGAAGTTGGCGATGCTGTCGGCAGAAGGCAATGAAAACCAACTGGCAGCGGCGAACTGAGGGAGAAGCAGGGCCAGCGCAAGCAGCAGGCGTGGAGGTCTCATGCCGGTTGGAAGGTGGTTACGGGTTCGGATTTGAGACGGTCTCCCGTCCTCGGTCGTCGGTCCTCGTCGCTACTGCGCCTCGGCCAGCAGTTCGGCAACGTCCTTGATGCGAAGCTTGGCTTCGGAGTCGGTCGTCTTGACCGCGTCTTCAAGGGTCAGGGTACAGTACGGGCAGGCGGTAGCGAGAATCGTGGCGCCAAGGTCGACCGCGTCGGTCACGCGGGTCTCGGCCAGCCGGCCCTTGCCCGCGGATTCGAACCACATCCGGCCGCCGCCGCCCTCGCAGCAGAGGCTGGTTTCGCGCGAGCGGTCGAGCTCCACGAAACGGTCTCCGGCGAGCGCCTGAAGCACCCGGCGCGGCTGCTCAAATACCTTGTTCTGCTTGCCGAGGTAGCAGGGGTCATGATACGTGACGACCTCTTCAAGCTGGCGCTTGGGCTTGAGTTTGCCGGCGTCCATCAACTCGGCCAGCAACTGAGTGTAGTGCATCACCTGCACATCGAGGCCCGGATAGTCATTCTTGAACGCGTTGAAACTGTGGGGAGACGTGACAACGACCCGCTTCGGGTTCCGTTCTTTGATGAGCTTCGTATTCGAGTCGCGCAGCTCCTCGAACATCCCCTGCTCGCCGATGCGCTTCTGCTCGCTCGCGCAGCAGGTCTCTTCCTCGCCGATGACCCCGAACTCGACTCCGGCCGCGCGCAGCAGCCTGACCAGCGCCTGGGCTGCGGGCTGGCAGCGCGGGTCGTAGCAGTTGGTGCAGCAGGTGAAAAGCAGCACGTCGGTCTTGTCTCCCGGCTTCAGAACCGGCAGGTCAAGGCCCGCTGCCCAGTCCATCCGCTTCTCCCGTCCCCGGCCCCACGGGTTACCCTGCAGATAGGTGCTCTCCAGCGCGCCCTGAATCTGAGTCGTCATCCGGCCGCTCTCGATAATCTTCGAACGCATCTCCACCACGAGGTCGGAAGGCCGGACCGCCTTCGGGCACCGCTCGGTGCAGGTCGTGCACGTCGTGCACTCCCAGAGCCCCAACTCGTCCGCGTTCAAGCCCTTGCACTCATCGTTCAGATAGCAATAGACCAGCTTGCGCGGGTTCAGGCTCGACTTCATGGAAACCGGACAGCCGCCAGAACACCGGCCGCACTGTATGCACGACTTCAGTTCGAGGGTTTCGATTGACATGGGCTTGTATTCTAGGAAGGAAGGTTCCTAAGTCAAGGAAGCGGGGGAGGGCAGGGCGAAGTCAGAAGCGAGAAGCTGGAGGCTGGAAGTCAGAAGTGCCGGTGTCGGTTCTGCCGGCTCCCGGGCTGGCGGCCGGGTCGGGTGTCACTGTCTTGGAGTGGACTCGTCCGATCCGTCGGATCCGTCATATGCCAGGGTCGCGCGGCAGGCGGGATAGGCCGAGCAGCCCCAGAACTGCTGGCCTGGGTGTTCGCCCTTGCGCGCCGTGCGCAGGGCCATCGGTTTGCCGCACCGCGGGCAGGTAGGAGACACGGCAGCGGACGACGCGGGCTTGCCGCGTGAGCGCTCCGCGATGCGGGCTGCCGCCAGACGCTCGCTGTACCCGCCGCCCTTGATAAAGTCGCGCTCCATTGACGCGGTTAGCCGGTCGAGCAGGTAGTTGGTCTGGTGAATCAGACAGATGAGTGCGTTGGCGACGGTTGCCGGGTCCGGGGAGGAGAGCCATGGTGCGTACTCGGCCTGATCCGTCGGCTCCGACCGGTCGGTCGGATGCTTGAGTCCGACCGCGCGCACTGCCCGCGCCTCGGCATCGTCCTTGTCCCACTGGGCGAGGCCACGCTGGCGGAGGTAGTCCTCGTAGTCGAGCAGCAGTTCGTCGAGGCTGCCGCGGGCGACCTGCGTCAGGCGCAGCTCGGTCTGGCTCGATGTTGCGGCCGCGCGGCTGCCTTCGGCGAGATTCTGCCGCCCGCTTCTTGCCGCCTGAACCATCTGGTCGTGGGTGCGCGAGCGCTTATCCACGAACCGGTTGCAGAAGTCCACGGTTGCGTCATAGATGACGGTTGCCGCCTGAAAAGCCCGCAACCCACGGAAGCCGCCGCTCGGCCGCAGCCGACGGGGTCGGTCTGGAATCTGTCCCACCTACATCACCCTCATGGCCAATCCGGCGCGGCCGACCGCACCACTGGTGCTGTTCATTGCTGTCGCCAGAAGCTGCACGTCATCGACCATTGGCGGCGGCGGGGTCAGTCATCATCGCTTCGGGAGAGACTCGACGGGGATGACGTTGTAGTCCTTGAGGACGCCCTTTTCGTCGACTCTCGTCGCCCCTTCGAACTGGTTCCGCAGTACATTGAAATGCCATTCCTGGGTCTGCGCGTCAATCTTGACCTTCAGTTGTGCGGCGTCGGTCGTCCACGCTTTCATCTTCGTCCTTGTCGCGCCGAGGAAGACAATATCGGGGCATGAGCGGTGGTCACTACATACCGACGCGATGAGGAGCGCTCCCGCCAGCTTGACGATGTTATTGTCGGTGACCTTCATGCCTTTGTC